>JAQBNY010000271.1 GCA_028288315.1 Mucilaginibacter sp. | reverse complement strand
GATATTGAGATAGTAACCGAGACAGAAGAAGGTTTATCGTTAAAAGTACCCCCTTACCGTGTTGATGTAACCCGCGAGGTAGATGTGGTTGAAGAGATATTGCGCATATACGGTTACAACAATATTGAGATACCTGTACAAATAAGGGCATCATTGAATACCTCAATAAGGCCCGAACGCGATACGGTTCAAAACCTAATATCAGATCTGTTGAGCGCCAATGGCTTTAACGAGATAATGGGTAACTCGCTTACCAAATTGACCTATTCTGACGATCCGGAGCATGCCGTAAAAATACTGAACCCGCTAAGCAGCGATTTAGATGTAATGCGCCAAAGCATGTTGTTTTCGGGGTTGGAAGCTGTGGCTTATAACCAAAACCGCCGTGTAGCCGATTTGAAGCTGTACGAGTTTGGCAAGATTTATAGCCATGCTGATGACAAGTATGTTGAAGCACAGCGTTTTTCTATTTTGCTAACAGGTGCCAACCAAAGCGAGCAATGGAACCAGAAGCCGGTAGCCACAAGCTTTTATAACCTTAAAGCAATAGTTGATGGTATTCTTAAAAAGCTAAACATCACCGACTTTACTGTTGATGATACCGCTGCAAATAACCTTGCCTACGGCTTGCAATACCTGCGCGGTAATAAAGTGGTGGCAACGTTTGGTTCGGTAGCGCCAGCGGCCTTAAAAAAGGCTGATGTGGACAAAGAAGTGTTTTATGCCGATTTTAACTTTGATGTTATTTTGAACCTGGTACGCAAAAATGTGATCGTATATCAGGAAGTATCAAAGTTTCCGGCAGTAAGGCGGGATTTGAGTATGCTGATTGATAAGAGCGTATCATTCGGCCAGTTAAAGCAGATAGCCGTACGGACGGACAAGAAATTGTTAAAGGAAGTGAACGTATTTGATGTATACCAGGGCGATAAATTACCTGCCGGTAAAAAGTCATACGCGTTAAGCTTTATATTACAAGACACCGAGAAAACGTTAACAGATAAAGCGATTGATGCGTTGATGCAAAAATTAATTTATAACTTAGGCAAAGAAGCGGGAGCGGAGATAAGGAAATAATAAGTGAATTAGTGAGTTACTAAATATTGATTAGAGTCAGAAACCAAGAGACAAGAATCAAGAAAGGCAATCATTAATTCACTAATTCAATAAACCACTAATTAATAAATGGCCTCAGTAGCAGAACAATTAAGTAAAGTTGTAGAAAAAACAGAGCGGTTAATTGAGCTCTGTGCTGCTTTGCAGGAAGAAAATGACCTGCTTAAGTTAGAAAGCGAGGCGTTAAATGTTGCATTAAAAGTTAGTACTGATAAGACAAAAGACCTGGAAGAGAAGCTTCGTGTATTGAAACTGGCAAAATCTTTTTCAGAAACAAATGAAAAAAGTGTTGACATTAAGCAAAAAATTAACGACTTTGTGCAGGAAATAGATAAGTGTATTGTGTTACTGAAAAAGTAACGCAGAAAGTGAAAGCTCAATGGGAGAAATCTCAATAAAAATAAATATTGCTGACAGAGTTTACCCTTTAAAGGTAAACATGGAAGAAGAAGAGATTATAAGAAGGGCAGCAAAGCTGATCAACGACCGTATAAAGGAATATCAGGAGAATTACGCGGTTAGGGATAAACAGGATCTGCTTGCAATGAGTGTGCTGCATTATGCAACATCGTCATTAAAAGCGGATAAGAAAGTTACTACGGATGATACCGAGGTGGCAGAGAAGGTTTATCAGTTAGATCACTTGCTGAACGATTTTTTTTCGAAACAATAGCGTTCTTATACATATACAGAGCCAGTTAAGATTTAACCGCAGTTAAATTTTAAGTTTCACTATTAAAAACTTAACGCTTCAATATCAATGGATCAGATGAGGCATGCGTTGATCGTGTATTTAACGGTAACCCGTGATTCACATTATCCAAGAAGAGGTTTTTACAATACATGATTCTTAGAAGTTTAGTTGCGGTTTTTTATTTATATAACCTAAAGAAGAATGAACACTATTTTATACATTATTATCGGGCTGCTAATGGGTGTCCCGACAGGAATAGTCATCGGGCGGTTTCTGCTCCGTAAGCTGTTTAAAGACCAGGAAGTAAACGCGCAGAACAAAGTAAAAAAGATATTAAAGGATGCTGAAAACAATGCCGAGATCTTGAAAAAGAATCGTCAGTTAGAAGCAAAAGAGAAGTTTTTACAATTAAAAGCCGAGCATGAGCAGGAAGTAAATGCCAAAAACAACGTGCTTAACCAGCGCGAGAACGGTATTAAACAAAAAGAGCAATCTTTTAACCAGAAACTGGAAAACCTTACCCGTAAAGAGAACGAACTGGATACTGTGCGTAAAAAGCTGGAAACCCAAACCGAAATTGTTATTAAAAAACAGGAAGAGGTTGATATTCTTAAGAACCAGCACGTACAGCAATTAGAAACCATTGCAGGCTTATCTGCCGAAGATGCCAAAAACCAGCTGATTGATAACCTGCGCGAGGAAGCACGCAGCAAGGCTATGGCTCAAATAAAAGATATTGTTGACGAAGCCAAGCTAACCGCCACTAAAGAAGCTAAAAAGATAGTTATCCAAACTATACAGCGTACTGCTACCGAGAGTGCAATTGAAAACACTGTATCAATATTTAATATTGAGAATGATGAGATCAAGGGCCGTATAATTGGTCGTGAGGGACGTAATATACGTGCGCTGGAGGCAGCAACCGGTATTGAAATTATTGTAGATGATACGCCGGAAGCAATTATCTTATCAGGCTTTGACCCGGTAAGGCGCGAAATTGCCCGCTTGGCAATGCATCGCCTGGTAACAGACGGGCGTATACACCCTGCACGTATTGAAGAGGTGGTTGCTAAAACTAAAAAGCAAATAGAAGAAGAAATTGTTGAAATAGGCGAGCGTACCGTTATTGACTTAGGTATTAACGGACTACACCCCGAACTGATAAGAATGGTAGGCAGGATGCGTTATCGCTCATCATACGGGCAAAATCTGCTGCAGCACTCACGCGAGGTTGCTAACTTCTGCGCTACTATGGCAGCAGAGCTTGGTTTGAACGTAAAACTTGCAAAACGCGCGGGCTTACTGCATGATATTGGTAAAGTACCTGATGATAACCCGGAACTGCCTCACGCAATTTTAGGTATGCAGCTTGCCGAAAAATATAAAGAACACCCGGAAGTATGCAATGCTATTGGTGCTCACCATGATGAGGTAGAAATGACCTCTATGCTATCACCAATAATACAGGTTTGTGACGCTATATCAGGCGCAAGGCCGGGTGCACGCCGCGAAGTGGTAGAAAGTTACATCAAGCGTTTAAAAGAGCTTGAGGAGCTTGCTTTATCGTACCCAGGTGTTGAAAAAACATTCGCTATACAAGCCGGCCGCGAATTGCGCGTTGTTGTTGAGAGCGAAAGGATAAGTGATGCCCAGTCAGAAATACTGGCGGCAGATATATCAAACCGTATACAAACAGAAATGACCTATCCGGGTCAAATCAAAGTTACCGTTATAAGGGAAACCCGTTCGGTAGCATTTGCAAAATAATTAAAAGCTTAATACAGGCCCTCTCTTAAACGGGGAGGGCTTTTTTATTTTATGGCAAAGCAACATTCAAATATTAAAACCGTACCAAGAAAGGAAGATCTGCGCCCGGTTGAGGTTTACTTTAACAAGTTAAATGCAAGCCACCAAAACCCAACCAACAGGCTGCTGCATTTTATCTGCATCCCGTTAATGTTGTTTGGCATACTGGCTATTGCATGGGCAATTCCATTCCCTTACATTAAATTTATTGGCAGTTACAACGGTTTCTTTAACTGGGCATCATTCTTAATCGCGTTTAGCGTGTATTATACATTAAAGCTATCTCCCAATTTATCTTACACCATGTTACTGGTATTGTTTGTATTAAGCTATGGAGTATCAAAACTGGCAGAATGGCAATTAGCCGGTGGCTTGCCGTTAATATGGGTTGGTACTATCCTTTTCGCAATAGCATGGCTTGGCCAGTTCATAGGCGGACAAATAGAAGGCAAAAAGGAATCATTTGCAGATGATAAGCAGCTGGTACTTATTACCCCAATATGGGTGCTGCACTTTTTAGCAAAAAGGATTGGGTTGAGGTATTAGGGTGTACCGCCTTTTAATATGTCTTTGCGAGGCACAGGGCTGGATGTGTGTTAGCGTGCCGCGGCAATCCCGTCGCCAATGCATGTTCGCCGAACGTCCTACGAGATTGCCACGCTATCGCTCGCAATGACATGGTGGTTAAGAATCCTGAAATCGTTAAAATCAGTGTAATCCCGGTTACAGATTCTTTCCCAACTTTTCCAATATATCCTCCGGAACTTTTTCCAGATCAAGGACAAGGAAACCATCCAGGCAATCGGCAAACTTAGGGTCAATATTAAAACTGATGATCTTGGCGTTAAGCGAAATATACTGGCGAAGTAGTACCGGCACCTTCATGTTGTGGGTTTCCACTTCAGATATCAGGTTATCCAGTCCCTTAAAAGTATCCTCGTTGGCAGATCGCAGCAGATCGGTATCTATATTTTCAAAATTAACCTTGAACTTTTTACGTGGCTTAACATACTGGGCCAGGTCATGATCAAAGTGGTTACGGTTAATGTAATCCACAATAAGCGATTTGGAGAACTGCGAAAACGAATTGCTGATACTTACCGGACCTATCAGGTACTGGTAACGCGGGTTATCAATTAAAAACTTCAGGATGCCTTTCCAAAGCAAAAACAGGGGCAGCGGTTTGGTTTGATATTCTTTACGTATAAAAGAACGGCCCAGTTCCAGGCTTTTCTTTAATACAGGAGTAAATTGTTCCTTTATCTTAAACAGTTCGTTAATGTAAAAACCCTTCTTACCAACGCTGTAAAATATCTCATCGCCCAGGCCAATGCGGTAAGCGCCTACTATTAGTTTGGCCTCAACGTCCCAAATAAACAGGTGGTGATAGTAAATATCATAACCATCAAGGTCGGTAGCTTTGTTTGTACCCTCACCAACCTCGCGGAAGGTAATTTCCCGTAAACGACCTATCTCCCGTATTACATTAGGGATAAGCGATGTTGGGGTAATAAATACCTCGTAATTCTTTTCGGTCCAAACCTTATAACCTTC
>JAQBNY010000258.1 GCA_028288315.1 Mucilaginibacter sp. | reverse complement strand
CTTTTGCAAACGCCACTTATTTGTTAAACCTATCTTTAAACAATCAAAACAAATTAATAGGCATATTTTTTAAACCTTACCAGGATCCATCCAAAACAATTCCGGTTGATGCTTCTTTATCAGAGTCGCCTATATCATTAAAAACTTTAGGAGGTACAATTGCGGGCACATTAGCCATGCCAAAAAACGCATCTGGTAAAGTGCCTGTTGTACTTATTATAGCAGGTTCTGGCCCTACAGATCGTGATGGAAATAACACAGCGGGGGTAAATGGAAATACATATAAAATGTTGGCTAATGCCTTGGGTAAAAATGGTATAGCCTCATTAAGGTATGATAAGCGCATGGTTGGGCAAAGCGTTTCCTCTACAAAACTAAAGGAAATGCGATTTGAAGATTATGTTGATGATGCCGTAGGCTTGATAAACATGCTGAACGAAGATGCGCGTTTTTCAAAAGTTATTGTATTAGGGCATAGCGAAGGCTCACTGGTAGGGATATTGTCTGTTCGTGATCAACCTGTCAAAGCTTTTATATCTGTAGCAGGTGCGGGTCAGCAGGCAGATAAAATTGTGACCGAACAAATGAAATCGCAGCCTAAGTACATAGCTGATAACTTTAAAACCATGTTAGACAGCCTTAAAAAAGGAAAATTTACTGATAATATCGACCCTAAAATATATGCTATAGCAGGGCCTGATGTTCAGCCATATTTAATGTCGTGGTTCCGATATGACCCAATCAAAGAAATTAAAAAAATAAAAATACCGGTATTAATTTTACAAGGAACTACAGATATACAAGTAACTGTTGCCGATGCCGAAAAACTTAAAAAGGCAGATTCGGATGCTAAATTGGTGATAATAGCAGGTATGAACCATATATTAAAAGAGGCACCTGCAGACCGTGAGCAAAATATAGCTACCTATAATAAACCCAATCTTCCGCTAAAGCCTGAACTGGTAACCAATATTGTTGATTTTATAAACGGATTAAAATAGATGTGCAGATATGCGGATGTGCAAATCATTTATCTGCACATCTGCATATCCACGTATTTGCACATCACTCTACGATTTCCAAATCCCCAGCAATCGTCTTAATAAAATTATCTCGGCGGTATGATAGGCCGTATGGTCGGCTATTTGTAATGCTTCGCGCAGGATGCTTTGCCCTGTTCCATGTGGTATACTGGCATAAATGTCTTCACTCTTTAGCAGGGCAATGAATTCATCCCGGTCGGTATTTATTTGCTGTATTGTTTTTTCCCAGGCAGCATTATCCGCCGGGTTGCTTTCTTGGGGCCAATAACCATCGGGCCATTTAGGTGAGTTATGGCTGGCATCTTTACTAAACTCCAACATATCCCATTGTGCAATACGGATGTGCTCGGCCAGTTGCCATATACTGTAAGGCAGGCCATTGGGCTTAACTCCGCGCATATCGGCCGGTATATTAGTTAATGCATCTTTTAATGTTGCATGGGCGCCGCGGCCTTCAAGCAGTTTTATTAATTCGTTTATCAATATTTGGTGCTCATCCATAAAATGTATTTGCTGGTTAACAAATTAGATACATATTTGATTTATATGCAGCAATGTTTTAAGTTTATACATTCAAGTTAATACTTATCCACATTGATAAAAAAGATATTATTACTTTCCCTTTATGTAGCCGCTTTTTCGGCCTGTAAAAAAGATAGCCAGGGCGGCGAGCAAATTACTGCTAAAGATGACGCGGCATTTTCACTTTACGAGGAGCATTTTTTAGATGACCTTTGGAAACAAAATCCCGACTGGGCAACAACAGTAGGATACCATAAATATGATAGTTTGCTGGTTATTCCCTCAGATAAAAACCGCGACCAGGCAATTCATTTTACCAAAACACAAATGGATTCATTAAGCAGGTTTGATTTGAGTGGCCTTTCTGAGCCTAATAAAATAGATTACCACCTGATACAAAACCAGATGGAATCAATGCAGTGGAGTATGGAACAGCTAAAAGCATATCAGTGGGATCCATCATCATACAATGTTATTGGCACCTTTGCTTATATTTTGAATGAGCATTACGCGCCACTCACAAAACGCCTGCGTAATTTTTATCAAAAAATGGCATTCATCCCGGCTTACTACAAAGAGGCCGAGAAGCAGATAAAAAACCCGGTTGCCGAACTAACCTCGCTTGCTATTGATCAGCACCTGGGAGGTGTAAGTGTAATTGAAACCGATTTTGCCGATTCACTTAAAAAAACCAATATTCCTGCTGCCGAGCAAAAGTTAATGCTTGAGCGTGCAAAGGTATCTGCCGAAGCTATTAAGGCCTTTGCAGCATATTTAAAAGCACTTAAAAATGATAAACCCCGCAGCTTTAGGTTGGGAAAAGGTTTGTACGAGGCTAAGTTTAAATTTGAGATACAGGCCGAGGCTTCAGCTCAGCAAAACTATAATTCGGCGGTAGAACGCAAAAAATACCTGCACCGCGAAATGACAAAGTTAAGCAAGCAATTATGGCCTAAATATTTTGCCGGCAAGCCCATGCCTAAAGATTCGTTTCAATTGATTGCACAAATGATAGATACTCTTTCGGCTAAACATGTAGCACCGGGTGAGTTTCAATCAGCTATTGAAAAGCAGCTGCCCAAGCTTACAGCGTTTATTACATCAAAGGATCTGTTAACGCTTGATCCGTCAAGGCCGCTGGTAGTACGTAAAGAGCCGGGTTATATGGCCGGAGTGGCAGGTGCATCGGTAAGTTCGCCAGGGCCGTATGATAAAGAAGGAAATACCTATTTTAACGTGGGTAGCCTGGTAGGCTGGGCGCCTGAACGTGCCGAAAGCTACCTGCGCGAATACAACCAATATATTTTGCAGATACTATGTATCCACGAAGCTATACCGGGCCATTATACACAGTTGGTTTATGCTAATAAATCGCCAAGCATTATTAAGTCGGCTTTGGCCAATGGCGCCATGATTGAAGGCTGGGCAGTATACGCCGAGCAGATGATGCTGGATGCAGGCTTTGGCAACAATGAACCTGAGATGCGCCTGATGTGGTATAAATGGAACCTGAGGTCTGTTTGCAATACCATACTTGATTACAGCGTACATGCAAACGGCATGACCAAAGAGCAGGCTATTAAATTGCTTACCAAAGAGGCCTTTCAGCAGCAAGCCGAAGCCGAAGGTAAATGGAAGCGTGTAAGTGTAAGCAGCGTACAGCTAACCAGCTATTACACTGGTTATAAAGAAATTACCGCTCTGCGTGATGAGTGGAAAAAGAAAAAGGCCAATGCTTATAAGTTGAAAGAGTTTAATGAAAAATTCCTGAGCTACGGCAGCGCGCCGGTTAAATATATAAAAGAGGCCATGTTTGTGGTTCCAAAGATAGATACAAAGGGCAATTAAGATTTCAGATATGCAAATGCCACGTTGTTACTTGTTGACGTTTTAAACTTCATATGCGCATATAAAGTTTAAAAGAAGCTAGCGTTAGGGATTGCAGCGGATACCGGCCTGTGGCTAACGCCTGTGCAGTATGAGTGTAAAGCCCGCCCGCAGGGAACGCCCATGTTTAGTTTGCAGTAAGCCATTAGCGTAAAAGAAATCTGTACTGATCGAAGTTTTAAACTTCAACCAGCAATTATGCAAGAATTCTTCTTGCGTAATTAAGCTGAAAGCTTGAATTATTGTAGGACGAAGTTACACTTCCGCTAAATTTCGACTGGTGGAAGTTTAAGGTAATGCGTCCTTACACGTCATTGCGTATCTGTATATCTATTCCTTCTTCTCATGCACAATAACAAATACATCTTCGTTATCTTTTTTCATGAGGTACTTTTCACGGGCGAATTTTTCGAGTTTGGCCTTGTCTGAGGTAAGTTCATCCAAATCCTTATTTACCTGCGCAGTTTGGGTCTTGTAAAATTCCTGCTCCTGCTTTAATTTACTTAGCTGCTGGTGATATTCATACTGCGAAAATAGGTCGTTTTTGTCAAAAAATATCATCCATATTATAAAAGCCGCTGTTGCCAGGAAAAATTTATTCTTAATTAGGTCAAAAAGACGTCTCATTTGTACAGGCTGAATTTTCATTTAAAGCTATTTAATTTCTTTAAGGCACGCAAATATGATTATTAACATATTAACAACGAAATTTTAGTGCGAGAGATTATATAAAATAAAAAGAGGATAGAAATTATGCTAATAATCTCTATCCTCCAAGTTTTATTTTCTTACAAGAATTATCTTCTTCCTGATGACCTGCTGCCGCCGCTTAAGCCACTGTTGCCACCGGCACGACTGTTACCGCCTGGTCTGCCACCGCCATTACGGTTACCACTCGGCCTGCCGCCTGAACGGCCCGATGAACCATTGCTTTTTTTAGCGCTTCCGTTTTTGGCTTTGCTCATTAACTTTTCAGTCATGGCTTGCATATTTAGCGGGTAGGGATGTGCTTCTTCAACAGGGATCTCTTTGGCTATCAGCTTATGTATATCTCTCAGGTAATCTATTTCCTCTTCGCCATCGCAAAAAGTAAGCGCTATACCGCTTGCTCCTGCACGGCCGGTACGGCCAATACGGTGTACATACGTTTCAGGAATATTTGGTATTTCGTAGTTAATAACGTGTGTTAATTCGTCAATATCAATACCGCGTGCTGCAATATCAGTAGCAATTAAAACACGTGTAGTACGGTTTTTAAAGTTTGTTAAAGCCCGCTGGCGTGCGTTTTGTGATTTATTACCGTGAATAGCCTCGGCAGTGATGCCAGCCCGTATCAGGTCTTTAACCACTTTATCGGCACCATGTTTGGTACGCGTAAATACCAGCGCGGTTTTAATGTTCTTATCTTTTAAAATATGGTTAAGTAATAATCTTTTATCGCCTTTTTCTACATAGTATAATGCTTGCTGTATAGTATCGGCTGTTGATGATACCGGGGCAACCTCAACCTTTGCAGGTTTTTGCAATATAGAATCTGCCAGGCTTTGTATCTCGGTTGGCATTGTTGCGCTAAAGAACAGTGTTTGCCTGTTGGTAGGTACTTTAGCTATAATTTTTTTAACATCATGAACAAAGCCCATATCCAGCATACGGTCGGCCTCATCTAATAT
>JAQBNY010000136.1 GCA_028288315.1 Mucilaginibacter sp. | reverse complement strand
TTTTTTTGTTTTGCTTAATACTTTCAACTACTCTTTTCAAATCCTCAGGTGAGTAAGGCGAACGATACAGATCAGGCACACCATGGAAACGGTAATATACAACCGGAGTGTTTTGTATCACCTCATCTGGCAAGGTAGGATGGCTCATCCCGCAAAAAGTTATATTATTATCTGCAAGTTTTTGATAGATATCATCGCGCCACCAGCTTACGTGCCTCGGCTCCAGCACATTCATAAAAGCCGGGTTCAGTGCGTTAAGTATCTTATCCAGTTTTTCTTCAGTATAATTATAGCTTGGCGGTACCTGGAATAGTACAGGGCCCAGCTTCTCTTTCAGTCCATCGTTTATAGTATCATAAAAGCTGGTGAGTAACTCAGTCGTGTCATTAAATTTTTTGTAATGCGTAATAGCCCGAGGTGCCTTTACCGCAAACCTAAACTCAGGCGGGCTTTTTTGATACCATGTTTGCAAAAAGGAAAGCTGGGGGAAACGGTAAAAAGTAACGTTTAGCTCCAGCGTACTAAAATGCTGGCAGTAAAAATCAAACCATTTGGTCATGGCCAATTTCTCAGGGTAAAAAGTACCGCGCCAATGTTTATAATGAAAACCCGAACAACCGATATGCCAATTCATGTGAAGATAAAAACTGAGCAACAGTTTTTGTTTGGATGATTTGATATTCTTATCTATTAAGTTGATGGGGAATAATTTTCGCGCAAAGACGCTAAGACGCAAAGTGTTTAGTTATGATTTCGCGTCTTAGCGTCTTTGCGTGATGCATCTTACCTAATAACAATTGATCTGCATAGTTGAAATCTACACTCAAAATCTCCACATAAATTTGCAAATTTGCATTGTATCCAATTGGCATAAGTATTAATGCATTTTTTATATCCTACTTTTCTGTTTGCATTGTTAACGCTGGCCATACCCGTACTGGTGCACCTGTTTAATTTTAGGCGGTATAAAAAAGTACTGTTCAGTAATGTGCAGTTTTTGAAAGAGGTACAGGAGCAGCAAGCAAGTCGCAGAAACCTAAAAGAAAGATTGATACTTGCTGCACGACTATTGGCACTGTTATTTTTAGTGTTTGCCTTTGCAAGACCTTATATATCAAAAAAGGATGATGCTAATACCGACAAACAGCAGGTGGTAAGCATTTTTGTAGATAACTCTTACTCAATGCAAACGCTTAACAGAGAGGGTAGTCTGCTTGACGAGGCCAGGCAAAGGGCCAAACAAATAGCTTCGGCCTATTCTATAAATGACCGTTTTCAGCTATTAACGCAAGATTTTGAAGGTAAGCACCAGCGATTATTAAACAGAGATGAATTTAATGATATGGTAGATGCGGTAAAGATTAGTCCGCAAAGCAAAACTATAGGCCAGATAACAGCAAGGCAGCAAAGTTTGCTGAATATGCAGGCAGGAGCGGTTAAAAGCAGTTGTATCATCTCAGACTTTCAGAAGAACATTGCCGGTAAATTAGCTGACAAGGTAAATGATAACATCCCTGTTAATCTGGTACAACTTAAAGCCAACGCCCTGCCTAATGTGGCTGTTGATTCGGTTGGGTTGCTAAATGCCACCCATCGCCCCGGTGAAAGTGAAAAGCTTGTAGTTAAACTTCGCAATTATGCAGATAAGCCTGCAGAGCAAATACCGTTAAAGCTGATGATAAACGGTGTACAAAAGGCCATTGGAAGTTTTACAATAAACGCACGTTCGGCCCAAACAGATACGCTTACCTTTTCGGGTTTACAAGCCGGTTGGCAGCGCGGCGAGATACAATTGCAGGATAACCCTATAAAGTTTGATAACAGCTTTTATTTCTCTTTTAATGTTAACAAACAATTGCCCATACTTTTAATTGATGATGGCATACCCAATAAATACTTAAACGCCGTTTTTGCCACTGATCCGTTTTTTGCTACAAAACGTGTGCAGGATGGCAATGTAGACTATGCCGGCTTAAGTACATACCCGCTTATAATTTTAAGCGATATTAAAAACATTTCGGATGGGTTAGCACAACAGTTGAAAGGCTATGTAAGCAAAGGTGGTACACTAATGGTATTCCCTTCGGCAGAGGCAGATATAAGTAGCTACAGAGCCTTCTTACAGCCCATGGGTGCGGCTTACCCGGAAAGAGTAGTAACTGAAGCCACTAAGGTGTCGGCTATTAATCTGCAAAGCCCGGTATTTAAGAATACTTTCGAGGCATTTCCTCAAAACCCCGATCTGCCACAAGTAAAAAAATATTATAGTTTAAGTCCGGCAGCCAAATCGGGCAGCTATCTCATGAAATTACAAACAGGGCAGCCTGTATGGGACGGATATAATAGTGGAAAAGGTAAAGTATATTTGTGTGCTGTACCCTTGGATGAAACTTTTAGTAACCTGCCCGTACATGCGCTTTTTGTACCTGTAATGTTTAGAGTAGCTATCCTGAGCGGTCATGATCAGCCTTTGTTTTATACATTAGGAAATAATCAGGTAATTGAAACCATAGCGCTGCAATCAACAGAAAAACAATTATTAAAAATGGTTAAAGGTTCACAAACCATTATCCCTGATGTGCAGCAACAGGAGGGAAGCACATTGCTTTACTTGCCGGATCAGTTGAAGGAAACCGGTATTTACGATCTTAAAAAACAGGATAGCACAGCAGCTGTATTGGCTTTTAATGATAACAGAAGCGAATCTGACCTGAGCTATTTAAATAATAATGAACTGGAAAATTTATTCGCCCGGCAAGCAACCTTGTTACAAGGAAATAATTTAAATACAAACAGAATTAACGGCCCGGCAAATTCAGGGCTGCAATTATGGAAACTTTGTATAATTTTGGCATTGTTATTTCTGGCTGCCGAAATATTGCTTATACGTTTCTATAAAACTGATAAAAGCAACACCACGCAACCCGTTTAACAACATAAACCCACCTTAAACAGCGATAATGAATTTGCTTATCAAATCCGCCACTGTTATTGACCCCGCATCGCCTTTTAATAAACAGGTAACTGATATCTTAATTAAAGACGGAGTAATTACAAAAATTGGTACATCACTAACTGACGATGCCGAAACTATTAATGCAAAAGGAAAATATCTGGTTCCTGGTTTTTTTGATTTAAACTGTAATATAGGCGAACTTGGTTTAGAGACAAAGGAGGACTTGCAAACTGGTACAGCTGCAGCAGCAGCAGGTGGCTTTACAGGCATTGCGCTTACCCCTAATACACATCCGCCGGTACATTCAAAAGCCGAGGTAGAATATTTGCTTAACCGCGCTAACAACAACCTGGTTGATATTTATCCACTGGGAACTATATCCAATAAGCGCGAAGGCAAGGACATGGCCGAAATGTATGATATGTACAAAAGCGGTGTAAAAGCCTTTACAGATGGTAACCGCCCTGTGCAGGATGCCGGTTTAATGGAACGCGCCATGCTTTATGTACAAGGTTTCGGTGCTAAGGTAATATCCTATCCGGAAGATACTTCCATAGCCGGTAAAGCCAAAGTACACGAAGGTGTGGTAAGCACTATGCTGGGCATGAAAGGTATTCCGTCACTTGCCGAAGAATTAATGATTGCCCGTGACCTTTACCTCGCAGAAGATACCGGATCTGAAATTCATTTTACCACTATATCTACAGAACGCTCTGTTGAACTGATAAGAGAAGCCAAACGGAAAGGATTAAAAGTAACCTGCGATGTTGCTGTACATAATTTGGTGCTAACAGACGAGGCCCTAATGGGTTTTGATAGCCTGTATAAGGTTAAACCCCCGCTGCGCACACAACGCGATGCTGATGCGCTTATAACCGGTTTAAAGGACGGCACTATTGATGCTATTGTATCACAACATACGCCGCATGAAATAGAGTTTAAAGATGTAGAATTTGAAGTGGCCGAATATGGGATAATTGGCTTGCAAACAGCATTTTCATTAGTTATTAAAGCTGGTTTGCCTGTTGAACTGATAGTGGAAAAGCTTTCAATAAATCCTCGTAAAATCTTAAATATAAAAGTGCCGGTAATTGCTGAAGAGCAAAAGGCTAATTTTGTATTGTTAGATGACAGTGCCGAATGGGAGTACACCCGCAGTGAAAACCGGTCTAAAAGTTACAATTCTCCTTTTATGGGACAGAACTTAACAGGTAAAGTTTTGTTAACCTGCAATAATAATCAACTATCTAAATTTTAAGAAAAACCATGATTGACCAAAAAGTAACGTTAGCTATTACCAGTGCATTACAAGCTTATTCAACATACAGCAGTTTTGATGCTGTAGCGCTTAACGCAAAATTTGTAGAGGTGTTTGTATCTGATGATGACTTCTTAACCAAGGTAAATTTGCTTGACGAAATATTTGATAACAACCCACGGGTTGAAGAATTGCGTGAAGTTTTTTTTGATCTGCTTATGATCAATTTCTTTAGTGAGGATGTTAAAAAACTGGAAGACGATTATTTGGAAACCCCAGAATGGGAAAGTATTGAGGAGCAAACACTTGACCGTGGCACCGAGTTGCTAAACCTGTTATTGTATCTTAACGAATGCGAGGATGAAGGTATTGAGCCTGAACTTGAGGATTATCTTAAAGAGTTTTTATTGGTTGATGAAGACGAATTTCAAGATGAATACCGCATTTATGAGCCCGTTATTGCCAACCAAATATTAATTGAAAGCCCTGTAGCCGAGATAAAAAAGGTAGCGGAAACTATTTCTGATGATTCTGAAGTAAAAGAACTGTTTTACCCAATGATGTGTTTCTTTCAAAATACTAAACCAACAGCGCAGGATAGAGAGACCATAGCGGCCAACGCTGTAAATAAATCATTTGATATGGCGGTTTTAGAAATATTAGTTAGCTTTAACTAAATATAAAATATAAACCTAAACAATAACAAATGGAAAATCTTTCAGTTAACTCTACTAAAATTGCTACCAAGTGGGCTTTGATTTATGTAGTGGTCTCTATTATAATTACTTATACTTTCCAATTTCTTAATATAGATCAAAATTCGCCAGCAAAATATATAGGTTATTTGCCTTTTATAGCTTTTTGC
>JAQBNY010000244.1 GCA_028288315.1 Mucilaginibacter sp. | reverse complement strand
CTTATTAATGAAACTGCTGCAAAAAAACTTGGCTTTACGCCGCAGCAAGCTATTGGTAAAACTATTAAAAACGCTATACGTGATAGCACCACACGCAGGATCATAGGTGTTATAAAAGATTACAATTTTCTATCACTTAAAGAAAATATGGATGCCTTGGTAATCTCGCCGGCCGAAGACAGGAGAGTAGCTGTAATAAAATTAAAACCAGGCAACTTAAAAGCGTCGCTGGCCCTTATAAAAAATACCTATTCCAAAGTGGCTCCGGTGTATCCGTTTGAATATAGTTTTCTTGATCAAAAATTTAATATCATCTATAAAGCCGATATAAGGCAACAAACCATGTTAACTATATTTTCTGGGCTGGCTATTTTTATAGCTTGTTTAGGTCTGTTCGGTTTAGCATCTTTTACTGCGGTTACGCGTACCAAAGAAATAGGTGTAAGAAAAGTGCTGGGGTCATCTGTAGCTAATATATTGTTGTTGCTATCTAAAGATATGCTTAAGCCTGTTATTGTTGCAACTGTAATTGCCATTCCGCTTGGGTATTACTTTATGCACACATGGCTGCAGAACTTTGCTTACCGCACCCCATTACACTGGTGGATATTTGTATTTGCTGCCTTTATAACATTTGCTATCGCTTTACTTACTGTAAGTATTAAATCACTTAAAGCAGCACTTGTAAATCCGGTAAAAAGTTTAAGAAGCGAATAAGATTAGTATATCATAAAACCTATAATCATGTTTAAAAACTTCATTAAAACTACATTGCGCAGCCTTACAAAAAACAAGGCCTATAGCTTTTTAAACATCTTTGGCTTATCAATAGGTATAGCTTGTGCCTCCCTTATTTTTTTATGGGTTGAGGATGAAGTTAATTTCGATTCTACCAACGTAAAGAAAGACCGCATATATATTGCCCGCGAAAACCAGAAGTATGATACGTATATATTTACCCATTCATCTACTCCGGGTGTAATAGGGCCAGCCGTTAAGGCCGAAATTCCGGGTGTGGCCAACACTTGCCGTACCAGTGACGGTCCAGTGTCCCTGTTATTTTCAGACGGCGACAAATCTGTTTTTGCCAATGGTAAATATGTTGAGCCTTCGTTTTTCAGCATGTTCACACTGCCGTTTTTACAGGGCAACGCGGCTACAGCATTTGCACAATTGCATTCCCTGGTTATTACCGAAAAAACTGCTAAGAAGTTCTTTGGAGATAATAAAAACGTTATCGGTAAAAGCATAAGGGTTGATAATAAACAGAATTATATTGTAACAGGTGTTTTAATAGACATTCCAACAAATTCTACCATTCAGTTTGAGTGGCTGATGCCTTTCCAGTTGTTTTGGGATAAAAGCCCGTGGTTAAAAAGATGGGGAAATAATTCTTTAAGCACCTATATTGAACTAAAACCGGGTACCGATCCTAAAGCTGTAAACAAACAGTTATACGGCTTTATACAGAAACGTGAGCCGCAAAATTTAGGTCATGTGTTTTTATTTGCCATGAACGACTGGCGCTTATATGATAATTTTAAAGACGGTGTAAAAACAGGAGACGGCCAGATAGAATATGTAAGGCTGTTTACGGTTATTGCCTGGATCATCCTGTTCATAGCGTGCATAAACTTCATGAACCTGGCTACTGCCCGCAGCGAAAAACGCGCCCGCGAAGTGGGTGTACGTAAAGTGCTTGGTGCAGGGAAAAGATCGCTTGCTTTGCAGTTTATAGGCGAAGCAATAATCATGTCGGTTATAGCCGCGTTTTTTGCAGTGATTGTTATAGTACTTACGTTACCTGCGTTTAATCTATTGGTTCAAAAACAGTTAACACCGGGCTTTAATAACCCATATCATCTTGTTGGTTTATTGGTTATTACCCTTATTTGCGGCTTGGTAGCAGGCAGCTATCCGTCATTGTACCTGTCCTCATTTAACCCGGTATCTGTATTAAAAGGACTTAAGTTAAAAGATAGCGGTGCCGCTTATATACGCAAAGGTTTAGTGGTTATGCAGTTTACCGCGTCGGTAGTCCTTATCATTAGTACTATTATAGTTTACCAACAAATACAGCATGTAAAAAGCAGGCAGCTAGGCTTTAATAAAGATAAGCTTGTAGAGATTGGCTTAAACGGTGATATGGCCAAAAACTTTAATTCCATTAAGCTGGATATGTTGAATACCGGGTATATACAAAATGTTGCTCTATCTGATCATGAAATCATTTATGGCGGCAATAATACATCGGGCCTTACATGGGATGGCAAGCCCGCAGGTTCAGAAGTATTAATATCGCAAAGATATGTTACCTCTGATTTTTTTGACGCAACTGGTCTTAAGTTATTAGATGGGCGCAATATTACGGTTACAGATACTAACTCTAAACCAATCGCCGTCGTCATCACCCAAAGCCTTGCGCAATTGATGGGTAAAGGCAGCGCCTTAGGCAAACGGATCCATTACCATAGCGATACAACATCTGCCGTTGTAGTTGGGGTAGTAAACGATTATGTATACGGTAATATGTATGGCAAGCCTGATCCGGTGATGTTTTTTAGTACTGATCCAAAAAATACACAGATGATGTATGTACGCATCAAATCGCAAAAGGATATTGAGGCTTCATTAGCAGCCATACAGGATGTTCTGAAAAAGGATAATCCAGCTTATCCGTTTGATTACCGCTTTGTTGACGACCAGTTTAACCAGATGTTTCAAAGCGAAATGCTGGTGAGTAAGTTATCGCGGGTATTTTCAGCACTGGCTATTGTAATATCTTGCCTGGGTTTGTTTGGCTTGGCCGCTTATACAGCTGAGCGAAGAATAAAAGAAATTGGCATCCGTAAAGTATTAGGTGCCAGTGTATCAGGCATTGCGAGTTTACTATCTAAAGACTTTTTACAACTGGTGATCATATCCTGTTTAATAGCTTTCCCGGTAGCTTATTGGGTAATGCAAACCTGGCTCAAAGGTTATCAATACCATATTGATATACACTGGTGGGTATTTGCGGTGGCTGGCATTTCGGCTATAGTTATTGCAGTGGCAACTATTAGTTTTCAATCAATAAAAGCAGCATTAAAAAACCCGGTAACGAGTCTTAGAAGTGAATAGTGTAAGGGGTTAATGGAGGTTTGTAAATAGTATTAAACAAGCCTTCGATTTAAAATTTATTAAGAAGATCATGTTTAAAAACTATATAAAAACCGCATTTCGCAGCCTTTACAAAAACAAGGGCTTCACAGCTATAAATATCCTTGGTTTAGCCTTAGGGTTATCAACCTGTTTATTAATTGTTTTATATGTTGTTGATGAGTTAAGTTACGACCGTTACAATACCAAGGCCAACAGGATATACCGCGTTAACGAAGATTTGAAACTTGGCGAAAACAACGTGCAATATGCTGTTTGCATGCCTCCCTTAGCCAAAACCCTTATAGCAGAATACCCTTATGTAGAAGATGCGGTACGTATGAGGAATGCCGGATCATTCCATGTTAAAAAGGATAATTCAAGTATACTGGAGAATAAGATGGTATATGCCGATCCGTCGTTATTAAATGTATTTACCCTGCCAATGATAAACGGCGACCCTAAAACAGCATTAGCCGAACCGAGTTCAGTTGTAATTACCGAAACTATAGCCAAAAAGTATTTTAACAGCACTAACGTGGTGGGTAAAACAATGCTTTTTAACGATAATCAAAATTATATGATTACCGGTGTTATAAAAGATGTACCGAAAAACTCTCATTTCAATTTCGATTTCTTTTTGTCGATGTCTACGGTACCCGATAGCAGAAGTAACCAGTGGTTAAGGAGTGATTATAATACGTATGTGTTGCTAAAAAATGCAGCAGATCATAAAAAACTGGAAGCCAGTTTCCCGGCGTTCCTTCAAAAATTCAGCGGTTCGGAAATGCAGTCGGATTTGGGTATGAGCATTGCCGCCTTTGAAAAAAGCGGCAGTTTTTTCAGAATGAACTTAACGGCTTTAACAGATATTCATTTAAATTCACACAGAACAGGCGAACTTGGCGCAAATAGCACATCGCAGTACGTGTATATCTTTTCTGCTATCGCGCTGTTTATTTTACTAATTGCCTGTGTAAACTTCATGAACCTCAGTACCGCCCGCTCATCAAACCGTGCGCGTGAGGTGGGAGTACGTAAGGTATTGGGCTCATCACGTAAATATTTAATATTCCAGTTCCTGTCCGAGTCTATAATGGTAACATTTTTTGCCACCGCTATAGCTATAATGGCTGCAATTGCATTACTTCCATTGTTTAACCAATTGGCTGGGAAAGATATAGCTGTTACAACGCAATCACTGGTATGGCTTATTCCTGCATCATTAATCATTGTTTTGGTTATTGGCTCTTTAGCGGGTTCATACCCTGCATTTTTCCTTTCGGCTTTTCAACCTATTGATGTGTTGAAGGGTAAACTCTCTGCGGGTTTTAAAGGCGGTGGCTTGCGCAGCCTTTTGGTTGTTTTTCAGTTTGCTATATCGGTATTTTTGATCATTGGCACATTGGTAATTTACAACCAGCTCAACTTTATACAAACTAAAAACCTGGGTTATAACCGCAACCAGGTACTTGTAATACAAAACGCTTTTGAGCTGAATAACCAGGCCAGAGTATTTAAACAGGAGGTTAAGCAGCTGCCGGGTGTAACCAACGCTACCATGACGGGTTATTTGCCAACATCAGGTAATAGAGGCACCGCCATTTATTATAAAGATGCTACCCTTGATCAAAAGAAATCAATTATGCCGCAAAGCTGGGAGGTAGATGCCGACTGGATACCTACGCTGGATATAAAAATGGCGTCGGGGCGTAATTTTTCTAAAGAAATGCTAACAGACTCATCTGCTGTTATCATAAACGAATCAGCAGCAAAATTCCTGGGTTATAAAGATGCTGTAAATAAGATCCTTTATAAATCATTAGGTGGTAAACGGGCTGGCTGGAATGTAAAAGAATACCACGTAATTGGTGTTGCTAAAGACTTCCACTTTAACTCCCTGCATGAAAAGATTGAGCCCGTTATAGTAATGCTGGCCGAAAATAGGGGGGCATTAAGCATTCGTGTAAATACTGCTAACCTGCCATCATTAATGGCACAAATCAAAAATAAATGGGCAGCATTTTCACCCGGTGTACAAATTAACTACTCCTTTATGGATCAGGACTTTGATGCATCATACCGAACCGAACAGCGTATTGGTACAATCTTCATTGTGTTTACCTCATTGGCTATTATTATAGCTTGTTTAGGCTTATTTGGTCTGGCAGCTTATGCCGCAGAACAACGCACCAAAGAAATAGGCATCCGTAAAGTTTTGGGCGCCAATATAACCGTGATAGTAAGCATGTTATCAAAAGATTTTATTAAGCTGGTTGTGATAGCCATATTGATAGCATCACCGCTTGCATGGTACTTAATGCATTTATGGCTGCAGGACTTTGCTTACCGGGTAACCATACAGTGGTGGGTATTGGCAGGAGCAGCTTGCGTTGCATTGTTTATAGCTTTTGTTACCATCAGCTTCCAATCAATTAAAGCCGCGCTGGCCAACCCGGTTAATAGTTTAAGAAGCGAATAGAGAGAATTAAGATATAATATATCAGTATCATGTTTAAAAATTACTTGAAAATTGCCCTGCGCAATCTTAAAAATCAAAAGCTATACAGCTTAATAAACATTAGCGGACTGGCAGTTGGTTTGGCTGTTTGCATGATGATAATGCTATATGTTACTCATGAAATGACTTATGACCGTTTCCACAAAAACGGTGACCGTATTTACAAGTTACAGGCCAGCCTAAAGATTGGTGGTAACACCATAAATATGGATTACATGAGTTATTCATCCGGGCCTATTGTAAAGCAAAGCCAGCCTGCAGTTGAGAACTACGTGCGGACATTGGGTTATTTTAAACCAGTAATAGTGAATAATCCGCTTACACCTTCAAGTAAATTTTCAGAAAAGAACATTTTGTTTGCTGATTCCAATTTTTTCAGCTTTTTCTCCTTTAAGCTACTCTCGGGCAAGGCAAATGATGTGTTGAATAAACCGTTTTCTGTTGTGATATCGCAGAATATGGCAAAAAAATATTTTGGCGATACCGACCCGGTTGGTAAAAACATCACTTTAAGAACCGACAGTACTTATACTTACCAAATTACCGGCGTTGCAGAGAATAACCCATCTAATTCTTCTATTAATTACAATTTTATAGCTTCCGGCGCAAGTTTGATCGCTATGAAGGAAGCTAAGCTTTACGATGGTGCGCAGGATATTGGCCCCGGCTCGTTCAACCTATACCTGCAACTTAAAAATGCCGCTGATGCTGCAAATGTAAAACGGGGTTTACAAGCAGCAATTAAAAAAGATAAAGACGGCACCGAAACACATTTTTCCTTATCACCGCTTGCAAGCTTGCACCTTAAAGGCAATTTTGGCGATTACTCCAACATAAAATACCTTAAAATATTTCCGCTTGTAGCTGTATTAATACTATTGCTCGCGCTTGTTAATTACATGAGCCTAACTACCGCTCGTGCTACGTTAAGGGCAAAAGAAGTGGGAGTGCGCAAAGTATCAGGCGCAAGCCGCAAAACAATTGCCGCGCAATTTTATGTCGAGTCTGGATTGTTTAGCTGCCTGTCGTTTATTTTGGGTTATATATTGTGTTACGCGTTTAAACCCTGGTTTTTAAATGTGCTGGAACTGAAGATAGATAATTCATTTTTATACAGCCCGATAGTGTTGTTGTTATTGTTTAGCTTGTTTATGATAACAGCCTTAATAGCAGGAATATATCCATCTGTGGTATTATCTGCATTTAAACCGGTTATCACCCTTAAAGGTAAAATGAGCAGGCAAGCAGGCGGTACAGTTGTACGCAAGGTTTTCACCACATTGCAGTTTAGCATAGCAGTGGGGCTCATCATCTGCGGTATTATCATCGACAGGCAGCTTTATTACATCAGGTATGCCGATACCGGTATCAACCGTGAGAACGTGGTAATGATACCGGTTAGCAATAGCATAAGTGAAAAATACACATCTTTTAAAACAGATGTACAGGCATTGGCCGGTATAAACAATGTTGCAACATCACGCTATGCTATGTTTGGCGGTTACGATATGTTTTTTGCTGATAAAGGTACCAAGGAGCAAAACACACAGATAGCCCAGTTAATGGTTGATAAGAATTTTATTGCCACCATGAGAATGAAATGGAAATACGCGCCTGCACCTAATACAGAATTAATTGGTCGTACAAAAATTATTATAAATGAGGAGGCTGTTAAAGAGTTGGAACTGCCAGGTAATCCTATTGGCAGTTTTATAAAATCGGGTAAGGATAAAATTGAGATTGTTGGTGTTTTAAAGGACTTTAATTTTACCTCAATGCAATATGCAGTTAAAGCTACAGGTATATTTGTTGTTCCGGATAATACACCCATGTGGAGTATTAACGGCTGCAGTTTATTTGCCCGGATCAACCCGCATACTAACCTCCCAACATTAATTGCATCCATCCAACATCTGTACAAAAAATACGATCAGGATACCCCATTTAGCTACACCTTTATGGATGAAGCCTTTAATAAGCAATACAAAGCCGAGGACAGGCTGGCTTCCATATTCGGCATATTTACATATATCACTATAATACTGGCAACATTAGGCTTGTTTGGCTTGGCTGCTTTTACTATTGAGCAACGCACTAAAGAAATCGGCATCCGCAAAATACTAGGTGCAAAGTTATCCACTATAACTACGCTATTATCTAAAGATTTCTTAAAGCTGGTGGTGCTGTCGGTAGTAATTGCTTCGCCGGTTGCATGGTGGGCCATGCATAACTGGTTGCAAAATTTTGCTTACCGAATAACAATGCCCTGGTGGGTATTTGCCTTAGCCGGTTTTATAGCCATTATAACAACTATTATAACAATAAGTTACCATGCCGTAAAAGCCGCGCTGGCTAACCCGGTTAATAGTTTAAGAAGCGAATAAGTTAGAAACAAGATATAGAGGCAGTACATGAGTTATAATAAGTATCAGTGCAATACTCAAAATCAATTTAAATAAACAACCGTATGATTAGGAACTATTTAAAAACAGCCTGGCGGAATATTTTAAACAATAAACTTTACGCCACCATAAACGTAGCCGGGCTAACAGTTGGCCTGGTTGTGGGTTTGTTTATGTTGTTTTGGGTGCAGGATGAGTTGAGCTTTGATAAGCATAACTCAAAGGTAGATAAAATTTATAAGGTTGGTATTGTAGCTGGCACCGGCATTAGTAAACAAATTTTTAACAATATAATAGCCCCGGTAGCCACATTCGCAAAAAACGAAATACCCGAAGTTAAGGATGCCGTGCGCATAATGCCCCTGGGCGATGTGCCGTTTAAGTATAAAAATAAAGTTTTTATTGAAACAAGCTTTGCTTATACAGATCCGTCATACTTCAGCGTATTTAATTTTAATTTGATAAAAGGAGACAAACGCAATCCTTTACCTGATAATAACTCAATAGTAATTACTGAAAGTACGGCCAAAAGATACTTTGGTAATGAAGACCCGATTGGCAAAGTAGTAACGCTGGGGCAGGACGAACTATTTATGGTTACCGGTGTAATACCCGATTATCCGGCCAATTCAAGTTTTCAATACCATGTATTGTTGCCCATATCAAAATTTAATGATCTGACATACATTAAAAATAAAAAGAGTTATGATAATAAAAATGTTGTATCATCAATGGATGCAGACTGGGCAAACTTTGGGTTTGAAACCTATCTGTTGCTTAAATCGGAAATAAATACCACAGTTTTAGAAAAGAAACTGCAAGCCATACATGAGCGTAATAAGCCCGAAGATGCACCCGTGCCATATCTTACACAGCCGCTGCTTAAAATGCACCTATACAAAGCAGATGGCACGGATGGCGGTTTTTCAACAGTACGTACGTTTGCTATTGTAGCTTTAATGATATTGTTAATAGCTTGTATCAACTATGTAAATCTTTCAACAGCCCGGTCCATGCTTAGGGCAAAAGAGGTAAGCATGAGAAAGATCATAGGGGCAGGTAAATTTCAGCTTTTTATGCAGTTTATGGTTGAGACAGCCTTGCTGTTTGTGATAGCTGCTGTATTTGCTATTGTGCTGATGTTTATGTTACTGCCTTATTTTAATGAATTTTCGGGCAAACAAATAGTGTTTGGACTATCTAATTATAACATTTGGCTATGTATTGCAGCAACCTTATTGGGTACTTTAGCAGCATCAAGCATATACCCGGACTTACTGTTATCATCATTTGAACCGTTAAATGCTTTAAAAGGTAAGATATCTGTTGGCATTGGTAATGTTGCTTTTAGGCGGATATTGGTTGTCATACAATTCGCAGTATCTATTGTGCTTATTATCGGTACCCTTGTTATTGGCAACCAGCTCAAATTCATCCGCAATAAAAACCTCGGGTACGATAAAGAGAATATTTTTTCTTTTGGCATGCATCAGGATATGCAAAAGCACTTTGATGTGGTGAAAAGCGAGCTGTTGAAAAATCCCGGAGTGGTAGCAGTAACACGTGCAGGGCGTAATATTATTATTGGCGGAAGCTCGACTGGTGATAACGATTGGGATGGTAAACCGGCAAATTCAAACATGTGGTTTAACCAGATACATGCCGATAAGGATTTGATAAGCTTCTTTAAAATGAAGATTACACAAGGCGATAACTTTAAAGGTTCAATTGCTGATTCTTCTCATTTCTTAATAAACGAAACCGCTGTAAAAGAAATGGGATTGAAAGATCCTATAGGTAAAAGGTTGCGCATACAAACCATAAACGGAACTATTATAGGAGTTGTAAAAGATTTTCATTTTACAACGATACATAAGAAAATAGAGCCGGCGGTTTTTCAATACAATCCCAAGTATTGCTGGCGCATTTACATTAAAACAACCGGTCGTGATGCTCAGAAAGCAATTGCTGCAACACAGGCCGTATGGAAACAGTACAATAACGATGTACCGTTCAATTATGCGTTTTTAGATGAGAGCTATAATAAGCTATACACAACCGAGCAAAAGCAAGGCTCATTATTTAATCTTTTTTCGGCTATCACCATCATCATCTCATGCCTTGGGCTGTTTGGGCTGGCTACCTACTCGGCACAAGTAAAAACAAGAGAAATAGGTATACGCAAAGTGTTGGGTGCAAGCGTAGCAAAAATAATAAGCCTGCTGGCTACAGAATTTATGGTACTTATAATTATAGCCATTTTAATAGCCATGCCGGTGGCCTGGTATGCTATGCGCAGCTGGCTACAAGATTTTGCTTATAAGGTAACTATCACATGGTGGGTATTCCTTTTAGCAGGCGGCGGGGCTACCTTAATAGCGCTAGCAACCATCAGCATACAATCAATAAAAGCAGCGTTGGCTAACCCGATAAAGAGTTTAAAGACTGGAGAGTAGGGATAGAAAAAAGAGATTAGAGTTAAGATACAAGATAAGGACCATATAAAAATGGCTTAATTTCATAACCACATTAGAATTTAATATATGATAAAGAACTATTTAAAAATCGCCTGGAGAAACCTGATCAGGAACAAAGGTTTTTCTATAACCAATATTCTGGGGTTAACTATTGGGATGACGTGTACCATCTTCATTTTTTTATGGGTGAAGAATGAGCTTGCGTATGATAAGTTTCATAAAGATCATGATGATATTTATCAGGTAATGGCTACCCGTGATTTTAAGAACAATATTTTTACCGACCCCAGTATGGTATTGCCATTGGCAAAAGCATTAGAAGGGGGTAGCCCATTGTTGAAAAGGACTGTTGTTACCACATATCAGGAATCGCACCTTGTACAATATGGCGAAACAAAGCTTAAAAAAGATCTTTACCAGGTAAGCGACCGGTTCTTTAACATGTTTTCATGGAAGTTTATAAAAGGCAATGCAGCTACTGCAATAAATGACCCTAAATCAATTGTTATAACAGAATCTGCAGCGAAATCATTTTTTGGTAAGGATGATCCCATCAATAAAGTTGTTAAGATAGATAATGAATTAAACTATAAAGTGAGTGCTGTGGTAGCTGATCCGCCGGATAATTCAACCTTTAAATTTGATTTTATTGCCCCGTTTGATTACTCTTCAGATTATATTAAAAACCGGATGAAGGAGTGGACAAACTCATCGCATAAGGTATTCGTCCAAACTATACCCGGCGCCAATATGGTTGCTGTAGATAAATACATCGACAAAATTAAACACCAGCACGATGCTAACGATAAAATAAG
>JAQBNY010000230.1 GCA_028288315.1 Mucilaginibacter sp. | reverse complement strand
TTAAATCGGATTGGTCGCAATTATCCAAAATTAAGCTGCACTTAAAGGGTACCGATTTTCAATTGAAGGTTTGGGAAGCTTTATTGAAAATACCAGCCGGCGGGTTAAATACCTACTCAAACGTAGCTAATACCGTAAAACTACCAAATGCCAGTCGCGCGGTAGGCAGCGCAATAGGCGCTAACCCGGTTGCATTTTTGATTCCTTGCCACAGGGTGATTAAATCTACAGGCGAGTTTGGCCAATATCATTGGGGCGCTAATCGCAAAACAGCCATTATTGGCTGGGAGGCTGCAAGGATGGACATTTTAAAAGCGGTGTAATATGAACCTGCAACAAAGAATTGAGGAATTGAAACGGGAAGATATTGCCGCTGAGATGAATGATAAGGGCTATGCATGCATCCCGAAGGTGTTAACAAGCGAAGAGTGCGATGCGCTGAAACAGCAATACGTTAATGAAGCCCTTTATCGCAAAACTATACAGATGGAGCGTTACCGTTTTGGCTTGGGCGAATACAAATACTACAATTATCCATTGCCTGCTTTGGTACAGCAGTTAAGGGAAGGTATCTATCCGCTTATTGCGCCCATTGCTAATAATTGGATGAGGGCGCTGAATACAGACAAACAATTTCCCGGTAGTTTAAACGAGTTAACGGCAGTTTGCCATCAGCATAACCAAACCCGGCCAACGCCATTAATATTAAAATATGGCAAGGGCGGCTATAATACCCTGCATCAGGATTTGTATGGCGACATCTTCTTTCCTATGCAATTAGTAGTGTTCCTGAATGAGCCGGATACAGATTACAAGGGTGGTGAGTTTGTACTGATAGAACAAAGGCCAAGGGCACAATCAAAGGCAATTGTATTAAAACAGGGCAAAGGTGATATATTGCTTTTTACAACTAACTACCGCCCAGTAAAAGGCAGCAAGGGTTATTACCGGGTAAATATGAAACATGGTGTTAGCGAGTTGTTAAGTGGTGAGCGCCATACTTTGGGAATCATATTTCATGATGCTGCATGATCCGGCATACTGATCTTGGTAAGACCACCTTTGGCCGTAGCAGGCAATTGAAAAAGTTGCTGGATAGTGGTGGCATAAAACTGGCAGGTAACCTTAAGCTTAAAATATATGGTACACTAAATTGTTCATCAGGTAAAAGAATAAAAACCGAAAACAGATTATTTTTTGAAAGCGAAACAGAAGCTACAAGTGCAGGTTACCGTCCCTGCGGGCATTGCATGAAAGAGGCTTATCAAAAATGGAAAGTGTTAAACTAAGTGATAACTACTTTGTCAAATAGGCTACCACGAATAAATTTGCCTGCGTAATTGTACAACCAAAAGTTCGATATTCGTTAATTATAAATATCTACAATGTTAAAAAAGGTTATACTATTACTCATTATTGCATTTGCAGTCACAACCACTAAAGCACAAACTGCAGACGAGGTGTATAATTCTTACCTTGATTTTAACCTGGCGCGACTTGAGGGAAGAACTGAAAATGCTTTAGAGCTTGGAGAGCAGCTAATGCCCAATGCAGATAAGCTTACTGATAAAGCCCGCATAAGCTTTTATTACTCATTAGGTAACTTATATGAAAATGACAGCCAATCAGCTAAGGCCTTACCTCTTTACGAAAAGGTAGCCGCCGCAGTTCCCGATTATTATGTGGTACAGCGTGCGCTGGGCTATATGTATATGAAGCAGGTACAGGATATTGCCACTAAACTAAACGCTGCCAAAACGGATGCTGCCGAAAACAAGCGCCTCACTGACCTATACGCCACAGCGGTTAAAAAGGTGCTGCCACATTTAGAGAAAGCACAGGCCTGCGACCCGGATAATGACACGCTATCGCTCATCAAAACACTCTATAAAAATATAAAAGATGATAAGGGCTTAAGCACCCTGAATAGCCGACTTGCAACCCTGGCAAAAAATTGCGTGGATTTATTAAGTGATAAGTAAGCCTTAAAACTTCAGTACTTTTCCCTGTTGCGGATATATTAAGTTTAAACCAAGCTGGTTATTAGCTTTAAGTTGGGCTTTTATCTTAGTGATGCTTGCCACAGGCGGTTTTAGGTGGGTGATTACTACATTCAATCCTTTTATGGATCCGGCAAGTTTAGCTAATACACTCATTTCATCCATAAGCAATCTGGGAGTAAGATGGCCAAACAGCGTTTTATCCGGCTGCTCGTTAGGGAAGGAAACTTCTATCATTATAGCTTTTAGCTTTTTTGCTTTTACAAGCGGAGCAATAGTTTCCCATAGGCTTTGCATGTTGTGGCTTTTTTCAATTTCGTCGGCACCGGTATCGCCCAGGTATAAAATATAACTATCGTTACTTCGCACTAAAAAAGCAGTGCTTGTTAAATTTGAGTGACTCAGCGGGAACACCTGCACCTGCATAGTAGTGTTATCTATAGCTACTTCGTTACCCGGTTCAAGGGCTTTATAATGATATTTCTTTAATAGCGGGGCGTTGCCATCATCGGCAAAGTTGGCCCAGCTTTCCCAGGTAAAGTAATGGGTTTTTACCGTTTCCAAAGTGCTTTTTAACCCGTAAATAGTTTTAGTGCTATCATCTGGCGAGTTAATGATCAACCCGGAAATATGATCAAGGTGAGCATGTGTTATAAAGTAACCTTTAATGTATCTTTTAAGCACCTGTTCTGCAGAGACAGTAAAGGCTTTATTGGCTACTGCTTTTTCAATACCGGCATGCAGCGTACCGGCATCCATGCAGATATAGTTGTTTGAACCTGCAGGCGCTACCATATAAGCCGATAAATTACTCTCATCAATTCCTCCTAAAACGCCTAAAGGCACCACCCTGAATGAATATGCAATTTTAGTTTGGGCAAACAATGAAGCTGCTGATAAGAAGCAAAGCAATAGGGATAGGAAAACTCTATGTAACAAACGCATATTTACGGGTTTCAAGTCATCAAAAGTACTAAACCGTTTTACACAAAGGGTATTTTTTCGTGTGAGGAATCTCGCCCAAAAGTTTTTACTTTGTGCACTATGAAAGTTAGCCAGGTAGCCGCAAAAGCGGTAGTGCGTGTTTTTTTTATTATGCTTTTAATGGCGCTTATACCGTACTTACAGGGCAATAACACCAAGCTGGAACATCTTTACCTGATGCCAAAAAATGTGTGGTCACTGGCATTTCCAATCCTGCTGATATTGGGTTTTGTTGTATTACTGGTAATTTGTTCCATCAAAAAGTACAGCAAGCAGGATTTGAACTGGCTGTTGGTGGTCAATACCCTTGTACTGATAGTTTACGCTATCATACTGTACATCCGCATTTATCAACTAACCAAATAGTGAACTTCTATTCGGTTTTCATTTTTTTCTGTGCCGATTCTTTGTACTCATAATCGCCGCCAAGCAGATAACCCCATGGCTTAAGGCTTTCAACCCTGTCAAATATGATCTTAAAAATAGCGATCATAGGGATAGATAAAAACATACCCGAAAGGCCCCATATCATCTCGCCAATAATAATACCGATAAAAGTAATAAGTGCGTTCAGTCTTACTTTTGAACCTACAACTGCAGGCAATAAAAAATTAGCGTCAATCGCATGAATGGCAATAACACTTATACCTACTGTTACGGTATCCGTAAGAGTACCGGTGGCAAACGTTATTAAAGTACTTAACAGTAACGCTGTAAAAATGCCCAGGTATGGTATAATATTAAATAAGCCGACAATTATACCCAGTAAGGCCGCGTATTTAATACCAATAATAAAGAACGCCGCAATGGCAACGCCGGCTACAATAACCATTTCTAAAAGCAAACCCAAAATGTATTGCCTTAATATTTTCTGAATATTCTGTACAATGTCTACTACCACATGAGAGCTATCGTCACTAAAAACCTTTAATATAAACCGTAATAACAAACGCCTGTAAAACAATATAAAAAAGGTAAAAATGAGTATGAACACGTAAAACAGTACCAGTGATGATATGGCCCCGAAAGTGCTTCCTAAAACAGCCCCGCCCGATGCCATTATTTTACGCCCTGTATTCTCAACATATACCATTTGTTTGTTTGCAGTAATATGAAACGCGCCTTGTATCCATTCCTTCAAACTTTCTATTGATTGCTTTATCTGGCTTTGAAGCATAGGCCAGTCATTATATAAGTTGGATATTTGGGCGCCCACCAGGTAAAGCACCCCGCCAACAAAAGTCACTAATAATATAATAGATATGAATGATGATGCAGTACGTGGTAAACGTAATTTTCTTTCCAAAAAATTTGAAACAGGTAATAGCAAAACGGCAAACAGAAATCCAAATATTAGGGGGTCAATAATTTCTTTAGCTGCAATTAGCAGGTAACCAAGCACGCAACTAGCAATCAATATAAGGGCGAGGCGTTCGTAAAATGGTGCTATTAGCTTTTTTGTGGGCATACTGCAGGGGTGATATTAGTTGCTCAACATACAATGTATTTTCTATGTTTTGCACTCACGTATAAATGTGCAATAAATACTTATATATTACTACTTATTTTTTCAATAAGCTGCTTTATATAGTTATCCATAATTTTTGCGGGTTGTTTGCTAAATTCTTTGATTGCCCTGTTAGCCAGTATCACATTAAAAGATATTGCATAATGGCCCAATATTTTCGCCAGGCTATAAATGCCTGCCGTTTCCATCTCCATATTGGTTATGCGCTTGCCATCGGCCCTAAAGCTTGTTACTATATCCATTAATTGCGGTATAGCAGAGTAAGCCCTTACCTGCCTTCCCTGGGGCGAGTAAAAGCCGGGAGCAGTAACAGTGATACCCTGTTGCATGCCATCTGCCAGTTTATTTAATAACATTGTATTTGCAGTAGCGATGTAAGGGTTTATCATCATCCCCTCATTAAACTCCGCCGAGAATTGTTTTAACAACTCCTTCTCTTCCTCGCTGTAACATTGCTTGTAAAACCCAGCCAGTGCATCAAGCCCAAAAGCTGCGGATGATACCAGCAGACTATCCACCTTAATATCCGGCTGTATAGCACCCGACGTACCTATGCGTATAATGTTTAATTTTTTAAGATTAGCGTTAGGAATGCGGGTTTCAAAATCAATATTTACCAATGCATCCAGTTCATTAAGCACAATATCAATATTATCGGTACCTATGCCGGTTGAGAGTACGCTTATTCTTTTTTTACCAATGCGGCCGGTATGTGTTATAAACTCACGCCTGCCTTTTTGCAGTTCAATACTATCAAAATACTTGCTTACCTCACCTACCCTGTCGGGGTCACCAACGGTGATAACTGTATCTGCAATATCGCCCGGCAACAGGTTTAAATGGTAGGCGCTGCCGTCAGCATTGAGTATAAGGTCGGTTTCTGAAATTGGTTTCAATTTGTTATAGTTCAAAATAAATCTGTTTTACCGCATTTAAAAGCGGCGAGGTAGTCAAATTCTTTGGCAAAAACTTTGCTATGCATTAGTATAAACAAATATATAAACCAATGGCAAAATATTCGGAAAAAGCAGGTGACAAGGTTGAAAAAACCATGCACGAAATGAAAGAAGGCAAACTGAAAAGCGGCAGCGGCAAAAAAGTAACCAGTAAAAAACAAGCTGTTGCAATAGGCCTATCAGAAGCCCGCAAAGAAGGGGCAAAAGTGCCTAAGAAGAAAGACTAATTCTTGCTAATGCAAAAAAAGGAGAAATATTAAATATTATAAAAATGTTTGCTATCTCTCCTTTTATGTTTAAAGTGCTTTCGCAAATGAATCCATTACCTTCATTAATACCACCGCCTCGTCAATAGTGCAAGGATTTGGACCCTCACCTTTAAAATAGCTCACTATTTTTGTTATCATAGGCTGCTGTATATGCTCCGGGTGAGTAAAATTAGTGGTCTCTTCACCAACCTCATTCTTGCAGGTAACCCATGTTCCAAAGAAGGGGAAGGTTATTTTTCCTTTTGTACCGATGATCTCGCAGGTGTCGATTCTTTCACTTTCGGCTACGTTAAAACACCATGAACCATTTACAACAACCTTATTCTTAAATACTATTTGTCCGCATACATGGTCATCCGCAGCGCTAAATTCGCCTTGATTCAGGCTGTAACCATTGTAATGCTCCGGTTCACCAAAATAGTATAGCATCAGATCCAACTGATGGGGGGCAAGGTCATGAAAATAACCACCGCCGGATAGTTCAGGATTTAAGCGCCAGTTGGTTTCGGTCTCGGCTATCAGTTTAGGCTCGCGGTTTTGCCACATCCTTATCTGTACGGTTCTAACCTCACCAATGGCATTAGTTTCCAGTAAGTTTTTAACGTGCAGAAACATTGGCAAGGCACGGCGGTAATGAGCCACTACTAATTTGGTATTACTTTGTCTTACAGCTTCGGCCATTTCAACGGCTTCCTGCGCGTTACGGGTAACGGGCTTTTCAACATAAACGTTTAAACCTTTTTTTATAGCCGCTAAAGCATATTCCAAATGGTAAGCCGGTGGTGTAGCTATTGATACCGAATTTACATCCGGGTCGTCCATTAACTTTTCGGCATCGTTGTACCACTTACCTACATTATGGCGCTTAGCATAGTCGGCAGCTTTTGCACCATCGCGACGCATTACAGCCACCAGGCTACTGTCATTTATTTTGTTATACGCCTGGCCACTTTTCTTTTCGGTAACGTTACCGCAGCCAATTATACCCCATTGAATAGTCGTCATTTTTTGTTTTTATATGTTAGCTTATCATTGCCAGTAATTCTTCATCGCTGATTATAGGAATATTTAGTTTATTGGCTTTCTCCAACTTAGCCGGACCCATATTATCACCTGCCACCAGGTAATTCAGTTTAGCCGATATGCTGCTAAGTATCTTGCCCCCGTTCTGCTCTATCAGGTCTTTTAATTCATCGCGTGAGTACTTTTCAAAAACACCTGATATGATAAAGCTTTGTCCGCTTAATTTATCGCTTGCAAAGGTTACTTCTTTTTCCTCGGCAACAAATTGTAAACCACGGGCTTTTAATTTTTCAATCTCCTGCTTATGGTTCTCATCATCAAAATATTCGGTAATGCTTTGGGCTATACGGCCACCTATTTCTTCGGCAGCAATCAGCTCTTCTACAGTGGCGGCCATCAGGTTGTCAATGGTTTTAAAATGCGCCACCAGTTTTTTGGCAACAGTTTCGCCCACATAACGAATCCCCAAACCAAACAGCACCTTCTCAAACGGCATCTGCTTTGATTTTTCAATTCCATCCAGCATATTGTTTATGGATTTTTCGCCAAAGCGCCCCAACTTTTTCAACTCATCAGCACGTTCATGTAAAATATACAGATCGCTGATATGCTTTATAAATTCTTGTCTGTATAGCGTCTCGATGGTCTCATCACCTAAACCGTCAATATTCATAGCCTTGCGGCCAATGAAGTGCTGCATCTTGCCTACAATTTGCGGCGGGCAGCCCTCATCATTGGGGCAATACCATGCTGCTTCGCCCTCGGTTCGTAGCAAGGGCGTACCACAAGCAGGACAATGGGTTATATACTCTATGGGCTTTGCATCAGGCTTCCGCTTATCAAGGTTTACGCTAATTATCTTCGGAATAATCTCTCCGCCTTTTTCTACAAATACAGTATCGTGCTCATGCAGTTTAAGGCGTTCTGTTATCTCGTCGGCATTGTGCAGGGTGGCACGTTTTACGGTAGTGCCTGCCAGTAACACCGGCTTTAAATTAGCAACCGGGGTAACGGCACCAGTGCGGCCCACCTGGTAGGTTACCTGCAGCAGTTCGGTCTCTACCCGCTCTGCTTTAAACTTATAAGATATGGCCCAGCGGGGAGATTTAGCAGTAAAGCCCAGTTCCTGCTGCTGCGAGTAGTTATTTACTTTTATTACAATGCCATCAATATCATAACTTAGGTCAAAACGCTCTTTATCCCAATAATCAATAAATTCCAGCACGCTATTTATATTGCTGCATAACCTACTATGATCATTTACATGAAAGCCCCAGTTTTTTACAGCTTCCAGGCTTTCCCAATGAGTTTTAAAAAGGGTCTTTTCTGTATATAGGCCATACAGAAAACAATCAAGCGGGCGCCTGGCTACCTCTGCAGAATCCTGTAGCTTAATAGTGCCTGATGCAAAATTACGTGGATTGGCATAAGGCACCTCACCATTATCTATACGTTCTTTATTTAACCGTTCAAAGGCTTTCAGGTGCATAAACACCTCTCCTCTTATCTCAAATAAATCAGGATAGTTACCGGCTGCCAGCTTTTTGGGAATACTGTGAATGGTGCGCACATTGACAGTTACGTCATCGCCCTGAGTACCATCGCCACGGGTAACAGCTCGGGCCAGCTTGCCGTTTTCATAAGTAAGGCTCATGGATAAGCCATCAAACTTAAGCTCGCATACATATTCAAAATTATCACCTATGGCTTTGCGAACACGCTGATCAAAATCTATCAGCTCCTGCTCATTGTAGGTATTGCCTAATGATAGCATTGGCCACCTGTGCTTCACAGTTACAAACTCCTTGGTTATATCGCCACCTACCACTTGTGTCGGCGATTCAGGATCGGCAAATTCAGGAAACTGCTTTTCAAGAGCGCTTAATTGCTCCAGCTTTTTGTCGAAATCGTAATCAGAAATGGTAGGCATTGCCAGCACATAATAGTTGTAAGTGTGCTGTCTCAGTTCGGCAGTAAGAGCCTGTATTTTGTCTTTAGCTTCGTTAGGCGACATGATAGCGAAGATAGTTATTTTGCTTTTAGTTCATAGTTGATATACTTAATACACACGGAAATTTGAATTAACTTAACTCATCACCCACAAATCGAACCTACACTTCGCCTTCCCTTTTCCTCAAGAACCATTCGACACTTAGCAGTAGCAGGATCAATACAAATATCCATTTTATATCTATGATGTCGCTGTAGCGCTTATCTTCATATACAACTGTTTTTATGTTTTCGTTCTTACGGATCAAATCGGCAAGCTTACCAATCTCTGAGGGCTGCAACATTTTCCCTCCGGAGCGCTCAGCTATTGTTTTAAGCAATTGATGATTGGCTGTACTTTGGCGGGTCTCCAGGTTTAACTGTTTAACCGTTAATTGCCCTTTGGCTGTAAACTGCTGTTTACCATTTTTTGTTGTGGCCAGCCAGGTATATTCGCCAACAGGCAAAACGCCTGCATTGAGCTGATAACTTTGACCGCTACGAGTAAACAGGAAACTATAGTTTTTACCCGACTGATTCTTCAGGTCTATCTTTACATCCGGCGTGTTTACCAGTTCAAGTGCATCGTTATATAGTTCGGCATTCAGTAAAATATTCTCGCCCTCGTCAAATATATTTTTTGATGGATATACCCTAAAACGCTCACGATTAGCATTGGCTGTAAGGTACTGCACACCTTCACTAAACAATTCTTCAATAGCATGGTGATTACCAAACTCCCTAAACTCGGCCAGTTGCCAGCGCCATATACCTTCTCCGGTAAGTACGGCTATTCTGCGGCCACCCTCATCATTAAAAGCCAGTAATGGATAATTGGTTGCTACGTTCCCTATTTTTTGTTTGAGCAAAACAGAAGCCGATGGCGCAGCCTCATAACTACCAAACTGTGCCAGCAATGGCGGCAGTTTGCCCAACTTGCTTAAGGTAGAATCTGACAGAGTGAATGCCGAAAAACTGCTTACAGGCTGCGCAAATATTTCCTGTACCTCCTGTTGGCCGGCCAAAGCTTTAATTGCTTTTTGGTTAGCATTTAATCCTTGCAGATCCGTTTGGGTACCGGCAATGAACCATAATGGCATTTTGCTTTTTAACAAAGTTTGCACCTTACTGTAACTACCTGCCGAAAGCTGATATAAAATTGCCAGATTATAATCTATTGCTTTAAGCGATGGCAGATCATTGATCAAGCTTGTCTTTACCTCAAAATTTCTGTTAGTTTCAATAGATTGTTTTATAACGCTGATATCGGGATGTGGGTTATCATACAGAACCAATACTTTTTGACGGGCATCAAGCACTTCAATATAAATGATTTCGGAGTTGTTTTGTACCGATAACTCATTTTTTACAGGAGCCAGGTTAAAGGTAAATTTGTGGGTACCTTTTTTATCAGCATTCAGTTTTAGCGGAATTACCTTTTTGAACGATGCAGATGTGATATTGATGTTTTGTGAAAGTACCTGCCTGCCGTCTTCAGTAACCAATACGTGCATATCCTCGCCTTTGCTCTGGTAAGCTTCGGCCAGCAGCTCTACCTCAAAGTCATTCCCCAGAAAAGCTGTTTTGTTATAGTTCACATTGCCTATGAGCAAATCCCGGCGAGGAACGGTATCGCCAAGGGCAATGGTATAAATATTTGCTTTAATGTTACGTGCCTCATATTGCGGGTCGCTCCCCAGGTTATACAAGCCGTCTGTAGCCAATACCAACGCGCCAATGTTGCGGTTTACAAAGCGTTCGTTTAGCTGGCGCAGGGCATTTGAAATGTTGGTTTGCTTTCCATTATAGCTATTGGCTAACCCGTCCTGTAAATCCTTACTAAAATTAAACTCGTGCACCTCATAATCATCACCTAATTGTTTTTTAAGGGCCTCACCCCAACCCTCCCCAAGGGAGAGGGAACCATTATCAGCCACTTTAAAAGTACTCTCCTTTGGAGAAGATTTAGGTGAGGCAAACAATTTTATAGATGCTGAATTATCCTGCGCTATTAATATCACCGGTTTTTGCGGTTGATAACTAACCGACTTAATGAGCGGTGAAACCAACAGCAGTGCCAACACAGTCACCACAACCGCCCTTAAGGCAAACAAGGCATTGCGGGGACCTTTGGCTAATTGCACAGGCTGGCGATACATGAGCCAGGCGTATAACAAGCCAAGCACCAGGCAGACAGGCGCCCACCATCCCGAAACTGATCCCCAGGTGATTGACATATTTAGCAGCAAGATATGTGTTTTGAGTTGTGAGTATAAACCATCATAAACCTTACCCGCAAAATGCGAAATTATTGTGATACAGATTTAATTAATTTTTAACCTGCTTGGCCTTTGATGACAATATTACTTTTGAGTTTGATTTCAGGTACTACCGTAAATAAAGATGGCAAGCTAATGCTTGCCATCTTTATTATTTAATTGTCATGCTGAGTTATTAAATCCATTGGATTCTGAAAGGGAAATGACATTTGCTGGGTCATCCTGAGCTTGTCGAAGGACGTGTGCAATGGCCCACCTCGCAATGCTTCGACAAGCTCAGCATGACCCATATAATCAAACATGTCATGCTGAACGATAATGAAGCATCTGGTCGCTAATGCATAGCCGATAGATCCTTCGCTACGCACAGGATGACAATATTATTTTTTAACTTAATTTGAACTTATCTTTACAACATGCCACCATCAACAGGTATTACCTGCCCGGTGATATAAGTTGCCATGTCTGATGCAAGGAAAACGCAGGCATTAGCCACATCTTCCGGTTCGCCGGCACGTTTAAGAGGTATAGCTGCTGCCCAGCCTTCAACCACTTTAGGATCAAGCACGTCGGTCATTTCGGTACGGATAAAACCCGGTGCTACTACGTTGGTGCGAATATTACGAGAACCTAACTCTTTTGCTATCGACTTAGAAAAACCAATAATGCCTGATTTTGAAGCTGCATAATTAGCCTGACCAGCATTACCCTGTACACCTACTACCGAACTCATATTGATAAATACTCCCTGGCGGTTTTTCATCATAATTTTTGATGCAGCCTTAGTTACATTGAATATTGATTTCAGGTTTACGTTCAAAACCTCATCCCAGTTCTCTTCGGTCATGCGCATTAATAAACCATCTTTGGTAATACCCGCGTTGTTAACCACAATATGTAAAGTGCCAAAATCAGCAAGAATATCGTTTATCAGTTTTTCGGCCTCATCAAATTTTGATGCATCGCTTCGGTAACCTTTTACCTGCGTGCCGTAGCTTTGCAGTTCTTGCTCAAGTGCCTGTCCTTTTTCAACAGATGATAAATAAGTAAAGGCTACATTAGCGCCGTGCTCGGCAAACTTCTCCGCTATTTTACGACCTATGCCTTTTGATGCACCCGTTATCAGTGCGGTTTTTCCTTCAAGTAATTTCATAATTTAGTGTGATATGCAGGGGGCGAAGATAGGGAATTAGTAGGAAAGTCGGAAAGATGGAAAGTTCGCGGCTAATGTATGCCTGGCAGATAAATTAATTCATTCTGCGTCACGTATCCATGGCTCTTCACCAATAAACATTACCGTGTTTACCTTGTCGCCAAGTTTAAAATCCCACCTGATGGTATCCTTAGCATTGTTATGAATATCAGAGCAGGTATAATGAAAGTGAATTGCAAACGAGCATTTAAAAGCGCCGGAAAGCATTGCCGGATTAAAGCTGCTTTCGGTAATATCAAATTCTGCAACCTCCGGCGATCCCCCGTCTTTATTGTGATAAGCTACCAATCCCTCACACATGGCTATATAATTCATGCTTCCCTTTTTTTCGAATATGCTTTCTAAAAAACCGGAAACTGTAATATCTCTGTTTATTAATTGTTGTATTAAAGCTTCCTCAAGCGTTAAACTAAACTTTTCTCTCATCCTTAGTAAATAGATATTTTAATGATCAAAGATTATGATTTTTAAAGATAAGATATTCTAAAATGGGTAAGTTAACCGGAAGCACTTAATCAATTTAATTAAAACGGCCAGCCACATTTTTGTGTTATCCTATAACACATTAACCCATATGATAACAGCCAAAATCATTCGCCATCGCCATAAATACCATCATTATTTGAATGATGACCTGAAAGAAGTTACCGAAGAAACATTCTTCAAGATCGTTTTTTCTGAACCTGCAGAAATGGATTTATTTAAAAAATGGATTGCAAAGCACGACGGCGAGTACAATTACAACAAGGAAGAGAGCAAACAAGAAGGCACATTCCCTAACGTGCCGATGTTTCATGACGAGATTTGCTGGTGCGATATCATGACCTATTATCTGTTGCATGTAGCAGGTTATAGCTTCCATTCAACTATCCATCCTTATAAAGGCGAAGTGTATTTAAAGGACTGATAGGAAATTATGCCTGCAAACTTTCCTGATACTCTTTCTGCAGCTCCAGTAAGCACTTTGCGCACATGCAGCCTTCAAAGTTCTCACTGATGTATTGCACCTCGTTTAAGCTCAGTTGCACTACACTGCACTGGCATTTGGTGTAAGAGTTTGCCTTACATTCAATGTTGGTACTACAGCGGTCGCAACGGATAATTTCGTGTTTGATCATGCTTTAAAATACCGAAAGTCGTAAAGATTATTGTCAAATTAATCATTATAACGTAAAAGACCCGTAAGCTGAGGCTTACAGGTCTTTCTATCTATAGTGTATTAGGCTAATTATGCTGAACAGGTAACGCAGCCTTCTTCCATTGAGCAAGATGGGCCCTCTGGTATTTCGTCTGCAACCTGGTTAACCATTTCTGGTATAACCGGATCCATGTTTTTGCCGCCCTGGTTCTCAACGGTAAATTTAACCGCTTGCGATGCTGCTTGTGTACGCAGGTAATACATACCTGTTTTTAAGCCTTTCTTCCATGCGTAGAAATGCATTGAAGTTAGTTTTGACGCATT
>JAQBNY010000228.1 GCA_028288315.1 Mucilaginibacter sp. | reverse complement strand
CATATTTAGCGTTGGATTTGCCAAATTAAAATTCTCTAACTTGTACAATGAATAAAAACTATTATGCCATTATTATGGCAGGCGGAATTGGAAGTCGTTTCTGGCCAATTAGTCGCACATCTTATCCCAAACAGTTTATTGATATACTGGGCACCGGTAAAACACTAATTCAAAACACTTACGATCGCTTCCTGAAAATTTGCCCTAAAGAAAATATTTTTGTAGTAACTAATGAAAGCTACACAGGCCTGGTTAAAGAACAATTGCCAGATATGGAAGACCAGCAAATCCTGACTGAGCCTGTTATGCGTAATACTGCTCCTTGTGTGGCTTATGGTTGTTTTAAAATTGAAACCATGAATCCTGATGCCGCCATTGTTGTTGCACCATCAGATCATTTGATATTGGACGAGGCGGCATTTATTACAGCCATTGAAAAATCATTAAAAACTGCCACTGAACAAAATTGCCTTATAACCTTAGGTATTAAACCGTCGCGCCCTGATACGGGTTATGGTTATATACAGTACACTGATCAAACACTTAATGATGAGTTTCATAAGGTAAAAACCTTTACCGAAAAACCAACCGTTGATATAGCCAAGACCTTTATTCAAAGTGGCGACTTTTTATGGAACGCGGGCATATTTGTATGGTCTGCAAAAACTATTGTTGAGGCCTTTAACAACTATTTGCCCGAAATGCATGAGATATTTGCTGAAGCAAGATCTGTTTACAATTCTGATGAAGAAAAGGCTTTTGTACATAAAATATACCAACGCTGCATAAATATCTCTATAGACTATGGAATTATGGAGAAAGCTTCAAATGTATACGTGCTTCCGTCAGAATTTGGATGGAGCGACCTAGGTACCTGGGCTTCTATTTACCAGCTTGCTGAAAAAGATTATGTAGGTAATGCGGTTATTCCTTCAGACAAAGTTATTATGTACGATAGCAGCAATTGCATGGTAAATGTACCAGGCGAAAAATTGGTGATACTACAAGGCTTGCATGATTTTATAGTGGTAGAATCAAACAACTCCCTATTAATATGCCCACGTGATCAGGAGCAAAACATTAAGCAGGTTGTTGCTGATGTAAAAAGCAAATTTGGATCAAAGTATATTTAAACTTAATGAATGGTTGATTAAGTGGATGGTTAATTGGTTAAAAAATCCAACCACTCACTTAATCAACCTAATTAACTACTTAACTCCTCTTTGTCTTATAGCCTCATATAATATCACTCCTGTAGATACCGATACATTTAATGACTCAATTTCACCAAACATTGGGATCTTAGCTAAATGATCAGAAATCCGGATAATCTCGTTACGGATGCCATCCTCTTCAGACCCCATAATTATTGCAGTTGGTGCGGTATAATCAGGGCTATAGATATAATCATTTGTTTTTTCGGTACAGCAAATCAATTGCAAGCCCGATTCTTGCAAAAACTTAACAGTTTGCATAAAATTATCATGCCTGCATACAGGTATCTTGTATAAAGCCCCTGCTGAGGTTTTAATAGCATCCGGGTTTATCTGCGCCGAGCCTTTTGCCGGTATTACTATTGCATGTACGCCGGCACATTCTGCAGTACGGGCAATGGCGCCCATATTGCGAACATCGGTTATGCTATCCAGTACTAATATTAACGGAACTTCGCCTTTTTCAAAAACTTCGGGGATGATGTTCTCTATTTTTTGGTAAATGATTGGCGATATAAAAGCAATTGCACCCTGATGGTTTTTCATAGTGATACGGTTCAGCTTTTCAACCGGCACCTGTTGCCCTGTTATCTGGTGTTCGTTCAATACATCTTTAAGCTCATTTAACAAGCCGCCGCCTAAGCCTCGTTGAATGTATAAAGCTTCAATTTCTTTACCTGCCAGTATTGCTTCAATCACTGCCCTTATACCAAAAACCATCTGATTGCCTTCACGTGGCGGAGGTTTAGAATTATATGCCATTTCTAATAAATTATTTTCGTCAAAAGTAGCTATATTAACTGATTTAACACTTATTGAACTAAACAAGCAAATTGGTATGTTTATAATACTTAACAGTGGTTAACATTTATCAACATACATGGTAATGAGGTTCTTATAGCGTTGTTAACAAGTTATGCACATACAATGTTAATTGTAATCCTTAAAATTTATAGTGCTGGCAATGATTTTATTATGTGGAAAACTAGAGTGTTAGCGAATTAACAAGCAGGTAAGAACATATTTTGTATATTTTTGTTCGTTATGATTTTCGAGAACGATACACCCAATTACAAGCCCAACACAAACGATCGCAAAAGCAGGTTAAGCACTCCTACTCCATTTAGCGGATTAGGCAAATTACCCCCTCAAGCGATTGATTTGGAAGAAGCTGTATTGGGTGCTCTGATGCTTGAAAAGGATGCTCTTTCGTCTGTAATTGACGTTTTGAAGCCAGAGGTTTTTTACAAGGATAATCACCAAAAGATATTTAACGCAATACGCGTTCTTTTTGAAAAAACATCGCCTGTAGATATCCTTACCGTTACTGCACAGTTACGCCAGCAAGGCGAACTGGAAATGATAGGCGGCGCTTATTATATAACCGAACTAACCAACCGTGTAGCTTCTGCAGCCAATATTGAATACCACTCCCGTATCATTATACAAAAATTCATACAGCGCGAACTGATCAGGATCTCAACAGATGTAATCAATACTGCTTATGAAGATACCAGTGATGTACTGGAACTTTTAGATAAAGCCGAAAAAAACCTTTTTGAAATAGCCCAGAACAATCTTCGCCGCGATTCGCGAAAAATGGACGATCTGGTACATCAGGCTTTAAAAGATATTGAAGCTCTTAAAGATAAAAAGGACGGGCTTACAGGTGTTGCATCCGGCTTTACGGAGTTAGACAGGATGACCTCGGGCTGGCAAAAATCTGATTTGGTGATTATAGCTGCCCGCCCTGCAATGGGTAAAACGGCATTTGTATTAAGTTGTGCCCGTAATGCCGCGGTTGATTTTGATAAGCCTGTTGTAGTGTTCTCACTGGAAATGTCATCTGTTCAGTTGGTTAACCGTTTAATATCCGGCGAAACCGAGATTGAGCAGGAAAAAATCCGTAAGGGTACTTTAGAAGAATGGGAATGGCAGCAAATTCACTC
>JAQBNY010000224.1 GCA_028288315.1 Mucilaginibacter sp. | reverse complement strand
CATTTTAACAGACTCGGGAATAATATTAAAACGCGTGCCTCCCTGTATAACACCAACAGTTACTACAGCGGGGTTTTCGGTAATATTTACATTCCGGCTTACAATGCTTTGCAGACTGTTTATGATTTGTGCCGATACTACATCCGGGTCAATACTGCTCCATGGGTATGCGCCATGAGCCGAACGGCCCTTTACTGTTATTTGCATATCACTTACACCAGCCATTGTACCACCCGGACGATAAACTATTTTGCCAACCTCTGTCTGTGAATTAATGTGCAGACCAAAAATGACATCAACCTTAGGGTTTTCTAATGCACCCTCTTTTACCATTTGTTCGGCGCCGCCTTTTTCGCCAAGAGGTACACCCTCTTCTGCAGGCTGAAATATAAATTTAACCGTTCCGCGCAGGTCGGCTTTCATAGATGATAGTACCTGGGCAACGCCCATTAATATAGCCATGTGCGAATCGTGACCGCATGCATGCATAGCGCCAACCTCCTGGCCGTTATAAGTGGTTTTTACTTTTGATGCAAAGGGCAGGTCTACACGTTCGGTAACCGGCAGTCCGTCCATATCTGCACGCAGTGCCACAACCGGGCCGGGTTTGCCGCCCTTTAACACGCCTATAACACCGGTGGTTGCCACCCCTGTTTTTACTTCAATCCCTAATGATTTTAAATAAGCCGCGATTATGCCCGATGTGCGCACTTCACGATTGCCCAGTTCCGGGTGTTCATGAAAATCGCGGCGCCATGCTATAATTTGTTTTTCAATTGCATCGGCTTTTTTGCTTACAGTGTTTTTTAAAGCCGTTTGTGCAAATGCTGAAAGTGCAAGGAATGATAAAGAAAAGAGTAAAAGTTTTTTCATTGTGCAAGAGTTAGTTGGCTAAATATATTAATAAAAGTTAAAAAGCAGTATTCGTCACATTTTTGGGGATTATATAGTGGCATAATTAGTCTGGGTTGCTAACTGCATAAAAAAAGCGCCTTGTGAATGCAAGGCGCTTTTTCATTATCTTGAAAATGTATATTAGTTATTGATGCTTAGCAAGTCAATAGTGAAAACTAATACTGTGTTTGGAGGGATTGAGCCTTGACCAGGATTACCATACGCTAAAGCAGAAGGAATAATTAACAAAATGCGGCCGCCGGCTTTAACGTGTGGTACACCATATGTCCAGCCTGGTATAACGGCGGTTAAAGCAGTTCTAAAACCTGTACCGGCATCAAACTGAGTGCCATTTAACAGTTTGCCAACGTAGTTTACAGTTACAGTATTGCTTGAGGTTGGGTTAGCACCTGTACCTTCAGTAATTACCTGGTAATATACACCGTTAGCGTCTTTAGTTGCAGATATGTTTGGGTTGGCGGCTAAATAGGCTTGTATAGCAGTTTCATCTTTAGCAGCTTGCGCGGCAGCATCAAACGTTGCTGCTTTTTTGCATGATGCAAACGCTATTAAAAATAAACTTAGTATTAGTATGTGTTTTTTCATGTTAGTTGTAACGGATAAAATTAAGCAGGAGATACGGTTGTTTTGATTTTTAATTCATTCAGTTGCGCATCGGCAATGGTTGATGGCGAATCTATCATTACATCACGACCCGAATTATTTTTAGGGAAAGCGATAACATCACGAATAGAATCTAATCCTGCAAAAATAGAGGTAAGCCTGTCAAACCCGAAAGCGATACCACCATGCGGAGGCGCGCCATATTCAAAGGCATCCATTAAAAAGCCAAATTGTTTTTGTGCCTCCTCTGGTGAAAAGCCCAGATGCTTAAACATTAATGATTGCAAAGCACGGTCATGGATACGGATAGATCCACCACCAATTTCGGTACCATTTATTACCAGATCGTATGCATTGGCGCGCACGTTTTTAGGATCGGTATCCAGTAGTGCAATATCCTCCGGCTTAGGTGAGGTGAACGGGTGATGCATAGCATGGTAACGTTCAGTTTCCTCATCCCACTCAAGCAGCGGGAAATCCAATACCCAAAGCGGCGAAAAAGTATTTTTATCGCGCAGGCCCAAACGGCCGCCAATTTCTAAACGAAGCTCATTTAGTTGTTTGCGTACTTTATCAGTTTGCCCGGCCAGTATCAATATCAAATCGCCCTTTTCTGTTTCAAAAGCGGCAGACCATTTGGCCAATTCTTCTTCGTTATAAAATTTATCTACTGATGATTTTAAAGTCCCATCCTCGTTATGGCGGCAGTAAATTAAACCGGTAGCGCCAATTTGCGGGCGTTTCATCCACTCAGTTAGCTCATCAATTTGTTTACGGGTATAGTTGGCGCAACCTTTAGCGTTTATACCAACAACCAGCTCGGCATTATCAAAAATGCTGAAACCTTTGCCTTTAACTATATCATTTAACTCAACAAACTGCATCCCAAAACGGGTATCGGGCTTGTCAGATCCGTATAAACGCATGGCGTCGGCATATTGCATGCGAGGGAAATCGCCAAGCTCCAAACCCTTTACAGTTTTAAATAAGTGGCGGGTTAAGCCCTCAAAAATATTCAGGATATCTTCCTGAGTAATGAAAGACATTTCGCAGTCTATCTGTGTAAACTCCGGTTGGCGGTCGGCACGTAGGTCCTCATCCCTAAAGCACTTCACTATCTGAAAGTAACGGTCGAAACCGCTTACCATAAGCAATTGCTTAAATGTTTGCGGAGATTGCGGCAGGGCGTAAAACTCGCCCGGATTCATGCGACTTGGCACCACAAAATCGCGCGCACCTTCCGGGGTCGATTTGATAAGTACCGGAGTTTCTACTTCTATAAAGTCCAGTCCATCCAAATACTTACGTATTTCCTGTGCCATTTTGTGGCGCAGAACCAGGTTATTACGTATAGGGTTACGGCGCAGGTCAAGGTAGCGGTACTTAGCGCGCAGTTCCTCGCCGCCGTCTGTTTCATCCTCAATAAGGAATGGAGGTATTTTGCTGGAGTTTAAAATTTCCAGTTCGGTAATCGTAATTTCAATTTCTCCGGTTGGTATCTTAGTGTTTTTGTTAGAACGCTCTACCACAGTACCGGTAACCTTAATAACAAACTCACGACCCAGCTGTCGGCCAGCTTCGCGCAGGGTTGCATCAGTATCGGTATTTAAAACGAGTTGTGTTAAACCATAACGATCGCGTACATCAATAAAGGTAGTGCCACCCAGATCGCGTGATTTTTGCACCCATCCGCAAAGTGTTACTGTTTCACCTAAATTGCTGATATTTAATTGTCCGCAGGTATGAGTTCTAAGCATAGTTACTAATTTATAAAAGTTTGCAAAAGTATGGTTTTAGTCGGAAAGTCCGAAAGTTCGGAAGGCAGAAAGTGCTTTAAAAGCTATAATGATGCTTTTTTCTTACCGACCTTACTGACTTTCCAACTTGCAGACTTCAAAATATCCTATATATTTGCCGAATAATTCTCAAGGGGTGCCTTGCTTTGGTCAAATAAAAAACAAACTGCAGATTGTTTTTACCAAACTGAAAGACAGGCTGAGATCAAACCCATTGGAGTTGAATTTCCAACGTGTAGAGACACAATATTTTGTGTCTTAACGCATACCGAGACACACGATATTGTGTCTCTACAATTCAATCCCATGCACCTGATCCGGGTAATGCCGGCGTAGGGAGAGGTAACAAGTTAAGTGTACTGCCGCTTTACCCTGGCGAACAGATGGTTTAACTAATTTATTTGTTTAATATATTTTGAAAAATTTACTTTCAGCGCTCTTCGCCCTCCTGTTGCCTGTTCTGGCATCGGCTCAGTTTTCCATTAGCGGAAAAATCACTAATCAAGCCGGCGAAACACTGCCTGGCGCAACTATCAGCATGGTAAATCCGGCTGTAAATACCCAAACGGACGCAAGCGGTTATTATCGCATAGCCAATGTTAAAGCCAGCAGCTATACATTAAAAGCAACCTTTATTGGTTACCAAACTATTACAAAAACTGTTTCTGTTAATGCAGATAAAACCGTTAATTTTTCACTCGGCAACGCTACATTCAATGCCGAAGAAGTTACAGTAACAGCTACACGTGCGGGTAAAAACTCGCCAACAGCATTTACTAACCTAAGCAAGAAGGATTTGGAGAAAAATAACTTTGGACAGGATATGCCTTATTTGTTAAACCAAACCCCATCAGTAGTGGTAACCTCTGATGCCGGTGCCGGTGTTGGCTATACAGGTATCCGCATACGCGGGAGCGATGGCACACGGGTGAATGTGACTATTAATGGCATACCTTTGAATGATGCTGAAAGCCAGGGTTCATATTTTATAGATCTGCCAGATCTTGCTTCATCTGTTAATAATATACAAGTGCAGCGCGGTGTAGGTACATCAACAAATGGCGCAGGTGCATTTGGTGGTAGTATCAATATCCAAACTGCTACCCGCCGCGATACCGGATATGCAGATATCAACAATACTGTAGGTTCATATGGAACCGTAAAGAACACGGTAAGTTTAGGTACAGGTTTGTTAGGCGGTAAATTCAGCGTTGATGGCCGCTTGTCAAGAATCAAATCTGACGGATACATCGACCGTGCATCATCTGATCTGAAATCGTTTTTTGTGAGTGGTGCTTACTATGGTAAAAACAGCACGTTGAGAGCCAATGTTTTCTCAGGCACAGAGCGTACTTACCAGGCATGGAACGGAATCCCTGATTATATTATCAGCGATAATACAATACCCAACAATCGCACTTATAACGAACTGGGTTTAATGCCCGATGGTACTTATTATAAAGACCAGGTAGATAATTATCAGCAAAATCATTATCAACTGTTGTATGATCAAAAATTATCTGATAAAGTATCTTTTAGCGGCGCTCTGCATTACACCAAAGGCTTTGGCTATTATGAAGAATATAAGACCGACGCAAAAGTAACAGATTACGGCTTAACCCCCGTAGTTGTCGGCGGAACAGCCATTACCAATACAGACCTGGTTCGCCGCCTTTGGCTGAATAACGATTTTTATGGCGTAACTTATGCCTTAAAATATCAGCCTGAAAGTAATTTGAACTTTACACTGGGCGGTGCTTATAACCGTTATACCGGCGCGCATTATGGTAACATAATGTACACTAAAGAAAGCGCGGGCATTACACCAAACTATGAGTATTACCGCGACAATGCAAACAAAAACGATTTTAACATATTTGGCCGTGGCGAATACAAGCTGGGTGATGTAACCCTGTTTGCCGATATGCAGTATCGCCGCATTTACTACTCGTTTTTAGGGTTCGATAGAAATTTGAATAATGTGCAGCAAAGCGCTACGCTAAATTTCTTTAATCCGAAAGCAGGTATTACTTATGAGCTTGATGAACACAATAATATTTATGCATCATTTGCGGTAGGTAACCACGAGCCCAACCGGGATGATTACACCAACTCTACACCGCAAAGCAGGCCGAAACCCGAGAACCTTAAAGATTTTGAGGCGGGCTATCGTACCAGCGGCGATGTATTTAAAGGAGGTATTAATGGATTTTATATGCTGTACAAAAATCAACTGATATTAACCGGTGCATTAAATGATGTAGGGGCGGCAACACGCGTAAACGTAGATAACAGCTACCGTGCAGGTATTGAGTTTGATGGCCGTGTTAAAATAGCCAAACAGTTAAGTGCCGCTGCAACAGCAACCGTTAGCACTAATAAGATAAAAAACTACAATCAGTTTTTAGACAATTATGATGACGGTAGCCAGGCCGAAATATCTTTGAAGAAAACAGACATTGCCTTTTCGCCCTCATTTATTGCATCAGGCGAAATTAGCTATTCGCCGTTTAAAGGCAGCGAGTTTGCTTTCGTAAGTAAGTATGTTAGCAGTCAGTATTTAGATAATACCTCAAACACCAACCCGGCTGCTTTTCCGGTAGTGGCAAGTAATAGCTATGTAACTAATCGCCAATTGCAAGCTTATTTTGTAAGCGATGTAAGGCTGCGATATAACTTCAGCATAAGCTCGGTAAAAAACATAGGACTTGGTTTACTGGTGAATAATATTTTCAGTAAAAAATATGAGGCTAATGGCGCAACCTACCCTGATATTGAGGGCGGCCACGTAGTTAACTATAACTATTACTTTCCGCAGGCGACCCGGAATTTTCTGGCATCGGTTAGTTTAAGCTTTTAATCTATGCATAGCTGGATAAACCTGTTTGTTGAGCAGGTAAAAGCTACCACATGGCTGGAGTGGGTGGCTGTACTGTCAGGCATAGCCGAAGTATTGCTGGCCAAGGCTAATAAAGTGTG
>JAQBNY010000206.1 GCA_028288315.1 Mucilaginibacter sp. | reverse complement strand
TATTTATACCAATCTAATAAATTATCGGTAACGGTTGTACCAAAGCCTACGTAGCCATCGCTACCAATAACAAATTGTCCGCTAAATACACGCGCTTTACCAGTGAAATCTGCCCTCTTAGTCCATTTATCTGCAGCCGGGTCATACTCCCAAAAATCCTTTTCAATTGTACTTGGATAAGCTCCGCCTAAGCCCGCATAACCTTTTCCATTGCTGGAAAAAGCCGCCACCCCAAAGCTGCCGCTGCCCGGATAATCGGCAACACGAGTCCATTTATCGGCAGTAACATCATACTTATAAAAGTCTTTATAATTCTGAGTGTAAGTATCATTAGTGCCCAGGCCCATGTAGCCCGTGCCATTTACTTCAAAGGCTATAACATTTTCTCTTGCCACACCTGCAAAATCAGCTTTACGGGTCCACTTATCGGTTGTCGGGTCATATTCATAAAAATCATTGTTTTGCGGTATATTATTGCCTGCTATAACCACCCGCTGCCCAAAGCCGGTACCTACATAAGCTTTATTATTAATGCTAAAACCGCGAATATATTCGGCTGCCTGCCCGGGGTAATCTGCTTTTCTTGTCCACTTATCAGTATCGGGGTCATACTCCCAAAAATCGTTCAATAACATCAGGTTAAACCCACTCGCGGCATTGCCTCCAAGTATATATCCCTTTTTGCCAATGGCAAAGCCAAATGCACGCACACGGCCAGCACCCGGAAACGTCTCTAATTGTTTCCATAAGCCCGGCAAAGCATTTGCCGAATTAGGTACAAATGGTTCTTTCTTGCAGGATAGGATGCATAATGCCAGCAACAGCAACAAGCCCGGTTTTTTTAACAGCATATTGGTTTATAAGCGAAGAATAAATATATAACTTATTTACTACTAAAACCAACAGAAGGTTGCCAAGGGTTACTCGTTTAATAGCTTTTGGAACAGATCAATATATTGGCCTACCTGGTACCCATCCATTAACCCATGATGTACAGTTATAGAAACCGGCATACTTCTTTTACTGGCATCCTCAGTTACCATCCCGAAGGATATTTTTTGGGAATGCTATCTTTAAAAGAAAAGCTTCGTGCATGTGTTAGTCCGGTAAAATTTATCCAGGGCATAGCCGAGTAATGGATTACATTCTCGCCTGAATTAGCAGGAAATAAGCCGGTTGTAGCCTGCACCCTATCAATCTCTTTTTTAGCACCTTCAATAAATTCGGTAAACTGCGGCTTAAAATCAATATACGAAAAACCGAAAGTACCATTAGGACGGTTAATTGTTGCCGAGGCATGCACATCGTCATAAACAAAAACCTCATCGTTAATAATACGGTACCTGAAAGCCTCGCTTTGGTTGGCTGCGTTTAACGAGCAGTGCAGGTAATATAAAAAGAACGATACACCCAGCTCTTTTGCCTTTTTATAAGCAACGGTACAATCAACGCTTACTGTGGCGCTCCAAAAGGGTTCTTCAAACTGGTTAAAAAAATTGAAATGATCTTTACGTGGCCAGTTAGCCAGGTCTATTTTAGTTTTCATGTTATAAGAACTCCAGTATATCTTTTATACTTACAACGCTTTTAAAGCGCTCGTTATCAACGCTATGCTCAATTTGCTCATGCGCCCAGGTAATATGGTAAGGTACGTGTACACCATAACCACCAATGTTAAGCACCGGTAAAATATCACTCTTTAATGAATTGCCTACCATCATAAATTCATCCGGTTGTATATCCAAATGCTTAATCAGTTTCTGATAGTTGGCATCATCCTTCTCACTCATTATCTCAATATGATGAAAATAATGGCTCAATCCTGAATTTTTAAGCTTGCGTTCCTGGTCAAGCAGGTCACCTTTGGTAGCAACTACTAAACGGTATTTATTTTTAAGCGATTGCAGCAAATCTTCAATACCATCCAACAGTTCAATAGGCTGGTTAAGCATTTGCCTGCCCAAGTTAAGGATCTGCTCAATTATATCAGGACTTATGGTTTTACCACTAACCTTTAAGGCAGTTTCTATCATAGATAATACAAAGCCCTTTATGCCATAGCCGTAAAGACCAAGGTTATATATCTCCATTTTTAGCAGTTCGCGTTCTAACTCGTGCTGTGAAGCATATTCGCCCAGCAGGCTACAAAAATGCTCTTCCGTTTGCCTAAAGTAGGGCTCATTTACCCAAAGGGTATCATCAGCATCAAACGCAATTACTTTAATGTTCATGCGGTAAAGGTATTAATCTGCAATAAATATTCGGCTATCTTCGTCTCAAATCTCACATCTAACGTCTCATATCTAAGTTAAAAACCCTATTTTTGCACCCTTAATAAAATACCCTTTATAATATGAGTATTGCACTATCCGAACAGGAAATTATACGTCGCGAATCGTTACAGCAACTGCGGGCTTTGGGCATTAACCCTTACCCTGCCGAAGCATATGATGTAACTGCATGGGCACAAGATATTACAGACAACTTTGAAGCTAACCCGGACAACTATAAACAGATTACCATTGCAGGCCGTATCATGACGCGCCGCATTATGGGCAGCGCATCATTTGCCGAGATACAGGACTCAACGGGCCGTGTGCAAATCTATTTGAAACGCGATGATATTTGCCCTACTGAGGATAAAACGCTTTACAATACCGTATTTAAAAAACTACTGGATATTGGCGATTATGTAGGTGTTAAAGGCTACGTTTTTTTAACCCAAACCGGTGAGATCTCTATTCACGTACAGGAATTGGATGTACTTTCAAAATCGTTAAAACCGCTACCGGTTGTTAAGCGTGAGGATGATGGCACCATACATGATGGCTTTACCGACCCTGAGATGCGTTACCGCCAGCGTTATGTGGATTTGACCGTTAACCCTGAATTTAAAAACATATTCATTAACCGCTCAAAAGTGATTAGCGCTATGCGTAATTACTTTAATACCCAGGGCTGGATGGAGGTGGAAACCCCTATTCTGCAGCCTGTGCATGGTGGTGCAGCGGCTCGCCCATTTGCTACGCATCATAACACGCTGGATATGCAGCTTTTTTTGCGTATTGCTAATGAACTTTACCTTAAGCGTTTAATTGTAGCGGGTTTTGACGGTGTTTACGAGTTTGGGAAAATGTTCCGTAACGAAGGTATGGACCGCACCCACAACCCGGAGTTTACCGCTATGGAAATATATGTAGCCTACAAAGACTATATATGGATGATGGGCATGGTTGAGGAATGTTTAGAGACTGTTGCAAAAGCAGTGCATGGCGTTCCGGTGGTACAGGTTGGCCCGCATGAAATAAATTTTGCAGGTCCGTATGAAAAACTGTCAATGTATGATTCTATCTTGAAATATACAGGGATAGATGTATCTGCTATGGACGAAGCCAGTTTGCGTACGGTTTGTGCCGATTTAGCTATTGAGGTTGATCCAAGCATGGGTAAAGGCAAGCTAATAGATGAGATTTTTAGCGCCAAGGTTGAAGCTAACCTGATACAGCCTACTTACATTACCGATTACCCAATTGAGATGACACCGCTTGCTAAAAAGCACCGCACTAAAGACGGCTTGGTTGAGCGCTTTGAGCTGTTTGTAAATGGCAAGGAAATAGCTAATGCTTATTCTGAATTGAACGACCCGATAGACCAACGCGAACGCCTGGAAGAACAATTGATACTGGCCGGCCGTGGTGATGATGAAGCTATGGCGATGGATGACGACTTTTTACGTGCCCTTGAATACGGTATGCCGCCAACATCAGGCTTGGGTATAGGTATTGATAGGCTGGTAATGCTAATGACCAACCAAAGTACTATACAGGAAGTATTATTTTTCCCGCAGATGCGCCCTGAGAAAAAAGCTAAAGTTGCCACAGCAGATGACTTTATCAATATTGGCGTACCTGCAGAATGGGTACCTGTATTAAACAAAATGGGTTTTAATACAGTTGAAGAACTTAAGGCAGGCAATCCAAACAAGGTATTTAATGACCTTGGCGGTATGCGCAAAAAATTAAAACTGGATATTACAATGCCGGTTAAAGAAACGGTTATCGCTTGGTTTGAGTAAATACTATAGCATATGTAAACAAGAAAGGCCCTTTGTAAGGGCCTTTCTTGTTGTTATTCAAATTTCTTGTATATAGTTAGTACAGCATTTACAGGTGCAAAGATCATGCTATTAGAATAAGTAGCAACACCTCTACAATAATTTAATCACAATTCCTTAACAAAATCATAAAGTAGGAAAAGACTTTCAATTAATATAGAACGTTTATCTTTATAATCAACCCTCTATATAATGAATATCATGACAAATTCTATATTGGAAATAACCGAAAACGAATATCTAATAAAACTAAACAGAAGTAGTTTTAACCTGTCATTTATCCGCAGCCTGTTAAAGATCGTAGAGGTATCGGAACCTGCTAAAACTGACTATGATCAGCCGGACGATGATTTGCAGGATGAACCGTTAATTCCAAATAGGCGCATATCACCAGCTCAAGATCATTCTTCAGAGCCTGATTATTACAGTAATCTCGACGAGAAATAAAATTATTATCTTCTTAGAATTTCTGCTGCCTAAAACCGCCGCGTACCACCTGCTGCTTATCCATTTGTGCCATCTGGCCCTTCATCATCTTTATCTGGTCGGCAAGTAATTTATTCTTGTCATCTTTAGCGGCTTCTTTCAAATACATCTCTGCTTCGCGCTTGTTACGTTTAGCCATTGATATACCTGCCAGGCTTAGTTTAGCCAACGCCAAATTATGCGACATATTTAAACCCAATGTAAGGGCTTTTTTAAAGTATTTTTCTGATTTTAAAGGAGCCTTGCGTGATTCTATTAAACCTATTAACAGGTTATAATAGCCATGCTGACCTTTATGTAATTGTTTTTCATAGTCGGTAATTTTTAATAACCAGGCTTCTGCTTTTTCAGAATTTTCTTTTCGCAAGTAAAACTGTGCAATAAGCATATTCTCGTTAAAAAAGAAAGTAAGCAGTACTAAACCGCCAATTAAAAATAACGGTATTCCCCACCCCCAGAAACCAAATGCGCAAAGCGTAACTCCGGCTCCCATTATAACACAGGCAATAATTAACCTAACTATATTTGACATAATTTGTAATAGTATAAAACGAACTGCAAATATCGTTATTTGTAAGCTAAATAAAACATCAGTATTAATATTTATGGCAGGAGAATTAGAACCATCTTGGAAAAAAGTTTTAGAAGAAGAATTTAAGAAACCCTACATGACCGAGCTTAAGAATTTCCTGGAACAGGAAAAAGAAGCAGGCTATGTTATTTACCCAAAAAACGCCGATATATTTAACGCTTTTAACAAAACACCTTTTGATGAAGTTAAAGTAGTAATACTTGGCCAGGATCCTTATCCCGGTGAGCACCAAGCACATGGCTTATCCTTTTCTGTACAAAAGGGTGTAGCTATACCACGTTCGCTCATTAATATTTACAAAGAGTTAAAAACTGATATCCCCGGTTTTACTCTCCCTACCCATGGCAACCTCGAAAAATGGGCTAAGCAAGGTGTATTGTTATTAAACGCCACATTAACGTTAAGGGCCGGCCAGTCAGCATCGCACCAAAAAAAGGGCTGGGAAAAGTTTACTGATGCAGCCATCAAAAAGTTGTCTGACGAAAAAACAGGTATCGTATTTATACTATGGGGAGCCTATGCGCAATCAAAAATCGCACTGATTGATATCAGCAAGCATCATATCTTAAAATCTGTTCACCCGTCGCCCCTATCCGTCGAGCGTGGTTTCTGGGGATCAAAACCGTTCTCCAAAACAAATGAAATATTAATAAAAGAAGGCAAAGAGCCAATTGACTGGCAGATAGTGTAGATGTGCAGGTGCGAAGATATGCAGATGTGCAGATGAGGATGACGAATATATGGACGTTAAACTAAAAATGTGCAGATAGGGTTCTGAAGCTCATCTGCACATCTGAAATTTGCATATCTGCACACATCTATTCGTTAATATTCCAAAGGGATTATCGGTTCCTTTTTACTGGTAGACATGATCATCATAGTCTGGAAAGTTTTTACCACAGTAATGCGGCTTATTTTTTCCATTATTAATTGTTCATATGATTTAATATCGCGCACATATACTTTTAACAGAAAATCACACTGGCCGGTAACGTGGTGGCACTCGGTAACTTCTTTAATGCTTTGTATCTCATCCAAAAAAGTTTGAATGGTATTCTTTTGATGAAAATCAAGCGAGATTTGTATAAAGGTCTTTATCCCGAGACCCAGTTTCTCTTCATCAACCAAAGCATGATAGCTTTTTATATATTCAGCATTTTCCAGCTTACGTACCCGCTCTAAGGTAGGTGCAGGCGATAAGCCTATTTCATTGGAGAGCTGCAAATTGGTTATGCGCCCGTTCTCTTGTAAAATTTTAAGTATCTGTAGGTCTATTTTATCTAATTCAGCTGCCATGGTACATGCAAATATATATTATTCTACATCACACAAAATAAAATTCCATATAAATCTCATTTAACAAAACAAATCTCTTAATTAATTTGTATTTTTAGACAAGTCTAAAAAACTTATTAGATTTGTTTAAATGTATACTTTAACGGAAGAAAATTATTTAAAAGCCATTTACAAGCTATCTGTACATACAGGGAATGTGAGCACTAATCAAATTGCGGCATTGCTGGCAACCAAGGCATCATCTGTTACGGATATGTTGCGGAAGCTTGCCGATAAGCTTTTGATAAATTACACCCGTTACCAGGGCGTTAGCTTAACACAAACCGGTGAGAAAGTAGCTGTTAACATTATTCGCAGGCATAGGCTTTGGGAGTACTTTTTGGTTGAGAAATTAAACTTTAAATGGGACGAGGTGCATGACATGGCCGAGGAGATGGAACATATATCATCAACAGAGTTAATTGACCGCCTGGATGAATTTATGGGTTTCCCCGCCCGCGACCCACACGGCGACCCGATACCCGATTGCAATGGCAACTTTAAAATAAATGATCTTAAACCAGTTTCGGCCATTCCTGTTCATTCAGGTGGCATAATTTCAGGTGTTAGAGACCATTCTTCCGCATTTTTACAATATTTGGAGAAGCAAGAGCTTACTATTGGCAAAAAAATAACAGTAAAAGAGATTATTAGTTATGATAACGCCGTGGTACTGCAAATGGGCAATAAAAATTTACACATAAGCCGTGATGTGGCTAATAACCTGCTGATAGCCTTATGATACAACAACAACTACATGGCAACCACTCTTTAGGCAACGTTCACAATTCCGTTAACACCGAAGGCAAAACCGGTTGGCGCAAGCTGCTTTCATTTTTGGGGCCCGCCTATTTGGTAAGTGTTGGCTATATGGACCCGGGCAACTGGGCAACAGACCTTGCTGCAGGCAGCCAGTTTGGATACAGGCTAATATGGGTTTTACTATTATCAAACATGATAGCCCTGCTATTACAAAATTTGGCTGTAAGATTAGGTATTGTACGTGGACTGGATTTGGCGCAGGCCTCAAAACGTTCTTATCCCCGCTTTATTAATTTTTGTTTATATATACTGGCGCAAATAGCCATTATAGCCTGTGATTTGGCCGAAATTATTGGTATGGCAATTGGCTTAAACCTGCTGTTTGGTTTACCTTTAATATGGGGTGTTTCTATCACCTTGTTTGATACCTTGTTGCTGCTATTTCTGCTTAATAAAGGCATGCGCAAGCTGGAAGGCTTTATTATCTCACTGATATTTATTGTTGGGTTGGCTTTTTTAGCTCAAATGTTTATCGTTAAGCCCGATGTTATAGATATTGCCAAAGGCTTTATCCCCACCGGGTTGAATAATCAATCCTTATACATAGCCATTGGTATTATTGGCGCAACGGTAATGCCGCATAACCTGTACCTGCACTCGTCGTTGGTGCAAACACGTAAGATAGACCATACTGAAGAGGGAATAAAAACAGCTATACGCTTTAACTTTTGGGATACTACTATTGCTTTAAACCTTGCCTTTTTGGTGAATTCTGCCATTTTGATATTAGCAGCAAGTGCTTTTTTTGGCCGCGGATACCATGAGGTTGCCGAGATACAGGATGCGCATAAACTGCTCACCAATATATTTGGTAAACTGGCACCGGCATTATTTGCCATTGCTTTGATAGCCTCCGGGCAAAGCTCAACCGTTACAGGTACACTGGCCGGGCAAATTATTATGGAGGGTCACCTAAACCTACGTATTGCACCGTGGTTAAGGCGTTTATTAACACGGATACTGGCTATTGTTCCTGCATTTTTTACCATTTTGTATGCCGGCGAACAAGCATTAGGCAAATTGTTAATACTAAGCCAGGTAATATTAAGCTTACAATTAGGTTTTGCTATAATTCCGCTGATACATTTTACATCAGATAAAAAACGGATGGGTAACTTTGCTACCAAGATGCCACTAAAAATACTTGCCTGGATATTTGCTGTATTAATAGTAGGGCTTAATGTAAGGCTGGTAATACAGGAAATTAATACCTGGGCAGCTGCAAGTCCGGGTTCAGCAAATTTAGTTCATTATCTAATATCGCCTATTGCTGGTGCTGTTGGATTGTTGTTGATTTATGTTTTTTTGAGGCCGCTGTTTTACAAGCGTACCGACCAGCGAGTATATGTGCCACACGGTATTGCAAATGTATTAGATAACCTGGAGGCGGTGCATTACAACAACATTGGCGTAACTATCGATTTTTCAAAAAACGACCAGGATTGCATTAGACATGCCCTGATGCAGGGTGGCAAAAAAGCTCATTACACTTTAATACATGTGGTTGAAACGGCGGGTGCGCGCTATTATGGCAAGCAGGTTATGGATAACGAAACCCAAAGTGATGTAAATAACCTGAATAAGTACGCATCTACTTTAGTAAATTTAGGCTATAAAGCCGAAGCTAAAATAGGTTACGGCAGCCCGGCAGCTTCAATAGCCGAGATAATAAATCAATCAAAAATTGATTTTTTGGTGATGGGATCGCACGGACATAAAACTATTAAAGACCTCATATTTGGCACCACCGTTGATTCGGTAAGGCATATGGTGAACGTACCTGTATTGGTAATTAAACCGCAAAGAAAATAATTGCATATTTGCACAAAGGAAGCGCAGGATGGATCAGAATTTATATATCAAGAATAAGAAAGCATACTTTGAGTATCATATACTGGATAAGTACACAGCGGGTATAAAACTGCTGGGTACCGAAATCAAATCTATCCGTAATGGCAAGGCAAACATTAATGATGCTTTTTGCACATTTATTGATAACCAGCTTTATGTACGTAACCTGCATATTGCTGAATATTCTTTCGGCTCGTTCTATAACCATGAAGCCAAACGCGACCGTGTGTTGCTACTCAATAAAAAGGAACTTAAAAAACTCCAAACCCGTGGCGAAGAAAAAGGATTAACCATTGTACCCCTTGCCTTATTTATTAGCGAGCGGGGTTTTGCAAAGCTTGAAATAGGCCTTGCCCAAGGTAAAAAGACCTTTGATAAACGTGAAACTTTGAAAGAGCGCGACACAAAGGTTGAGATGGACAGGGCGATGAAAAGGTAAGTAGAGGTAAGAATCAAGATTGAATAGCAAAGCCCTTAATTAACTTAAGGGCTTTTATCTTGGTTCTTGATTCTAATCTCTTACTTCTTCTTCTACCACGCCCTATCACCTACCAACGGTACAAATCTAAAGGTATCCAGTTCATGTCTTTCATAATCATGTTCGCCGGTTTTTAATACGGTAACCATTTTTTGAAATTGTTCATCGCCTACCGGAATAACCAGTATACCACCAATATTAAGTTGTTTTAGTAATGTCTCCGGGACGGTTGGGGCGCCAGCGGTTACAATTATTTTATCATAAGGAGCATGTTCGGCTTTGCCTATTGAGCCATCACCTAAAAAGAATTGCGGTTTATAACCCATATAAGGCAGTACTTGTATGGTACGCTCATAAAGTGTTTCCTGGCGCTCAATGGTTACCACATTGGCACCCAGCTCCATTAAAACACAGGTTTGATAACCACAGCCGGTACCTATTTCCAACACTTTATCACCTTTATTAATATGCAGCAGTTCTGTTTGGTAGGCTACTGTATAAGGCTGTGATATAGTTTGTCCGGCCCCTATCGGGAACGCAATATCCTTATAAGCCTGGTTCCAGAAGGTTTCATCAAAAAAGAAATGACGCGGAATTTTGCCTATGGCTTTTAACACCCGTTCATCTTCAATCCCTTTTTTTCTTAAAACCTCAACCAGTCTTTTACGTGCTCCCTGCTCTCTATAATTATCAATAAACTTATACGCCATTACACTGCAAAGTTAATACGAATTTTTGACACGATTTATGGATTTAATAATAATCAGGATTGATTATTATGTGTGTAAATTTATTTGATTGATTTAGAGATTAATTATTTTAGTATGGATCAACATCGGGCTGCACTATACTGCCCTTGCTTAATTTAGTGGTTTGAAACTGGGTTATTACATCTCTTATGATCGCTTTTGCCTTCACAATGGATATGGTATCCTTTTCAAACTTTAGCATGATAGATTTAATGTAGTAATTGCGGATGCGGTTAATTAAAGGCTGCTCCGGACCTATCACCCTTTCGCCAAAATGCTTGCGCAGTTCATTCGCAAGGTATTCTGCCTGATTATATAGTATTTCGGGATTCTTGTGCTTAACATCCATATTAATGATGCGGTAATATGGCGGGTACTTGAAGCTTTTGCGTTCTTCCATTTCGGTAAAGTACAGGTCGGCGTAATCATTTGCTATAACCTGTTTAATTACACGATGCCCGGGATCATATGTTTGAATTACCACCTTACCCTGCTTGCCCCTTCGCCCTGCCCTACCACTTACCTGAGCCAGCATCTGGTAGCTGCGTTCGTTAGCGCGGTAATCAGGGTACTTTAAAAGACTATCGGCATTAATGATACCTATTACAGTAACATCAGCAAAATCAAGACCCTTTGCCACCATTTGGGTGCCTACCAGTATATCAATCTTCTTTTCTTCGAGGTTGTTTAAAATAGTTTGCAATGCATTACGCGACCGTGTAGTATCCAAATCCATACGAGCTAAACGCACATTGGGCATAATAACAGACAACTCATCTTCCACCTTCTCGGTGCCAAAACCTTTGTACTCTAAGTGTGTGGATCCACATGCCGGACATACAGATGGAGAATCCTCCCTGTAACCGCAATAATGGCAATGCAATTTACCACTGTGTTTATGGTAGGTAAGGCTAACATCGCAATTGATACATTTTGGGGTGTAGGCACATACCCTGCACATCAGCACCGGTGCATAACCACGGCGGTTCTGGAACAATATTACCTGCTCTTTATTAGCCAGCGCCTGCTCAATATCAAGCATCAGCACGCTACTAAAGTGCGATTGCATGGTTTTCTTTTTAGTCTCTTCGGCAATACTTACTACTTCAACAAGGGGTAACTGCACACCGCCATAACGTTCGCCTAATTCAACCAAACCAAATTTATGAGCACGAGCGTTAAAGTAAGTTTCAAATGCCGGAGTAGCAGACCCGAGCAATACCTTACCCTGATGCATGTTAGCCAGATAAATAGCCGCGTCACGGGCATTATATCGGGGAGCCGGGTCATATTGCTTGTAGGAAGTTTCGTGCTCTTCATCAACAATAATAAGCCCCAGATTATTAAACGGTAAAAACACCGATGAGCGGGCACCCAGCACCACACGGTATTCGTTATTCAAAACCTTTTGCCAAACCTCCACCCGTTCGTTATCATTAAAGCGGGAATGATATACGCCTATGTTTGCTCCAAAATAAACACGTAACCGTTCAATAATATGCGTGGTTAAAGCAATTTCTGGCAGCAGGTAAAGTACCTGTTTACCTGTACTCATCATTTCTTCTATCAGCCTTATGTATATCTGTGTTTTGCCAGATGAGGTTACCCCATGCAACAACACCACGTCTTTTTCTTTAAACTGATCCTGCACTTCTTCAAGCGCTATCTGCTGGGCGTCGCTTAATATAAAATTGGCTATCTCATCGTCCTCATCATATCCCAACCTGCTAATGGTTCTTTCCTCAGCAATAAAAACTTCTTTCTCAATAAGCGATTTAATACTGGAGTCGCCCGAGCCACTTTCTTCAATCAATTCGTTTTTGGTTACCGCTTTTTGTTGTCGCGATAGTTTGATATAGGCCAATACTGCATCAGCTTGTTTAGGAGCACGTTTTTCAAGAATGATAAAAAGCTCTTTTAAACTTTCCTGATTATGATATTCGGGGTTTAAAGTTAAATAGGTGCGCCTGCGGGGTTTGTAACGTTCGCTAACCTCTTCAGATATATTGATGATATTCTTTTCAAACAGCGCCTTCAAAATCGGCATAACTGTTTTTTGCCCCAATAGCTTTACTATATCACTAACAGTTAATTCGGGCTGTATGCTGAGCGCTTCGGTTATTAAAAACTCTTTATCGTTTAACAGTGTGCGGTCATACTCGTAATCGCGGTTAAGCATTACTTTGGTTTCGCTGGCCAGCTTGAGGGCCGATGGTAACGCGGCATTCATCACTTCGCCTTCGTTACACATATAATATTCGGCCAGCCAATGCCAAAACTTTAGTTGCCGTTCAGTTACAACAGGTTTATCATCTAAAATTTCAATGAGGTATTTGGCCTCGTACTTATCAGGTGCATGCTCAGTAATAGCCGATACGATAGCCGTATACAACTTACTTTTCCCAAACTGTACTACTATCCTTTTACCAATTGCAATGGTGGTGTTCATTTCAAAAGGCACACGGTAAGTGTAGTTTCGGCTAATAGCCAAAGGCAATATCACTTCAACAAAAAGTGTTTTACGATGAACCTGTAAACCTTCAGAAAATTCTAACATCAGCTTATTTGTTTCTGATAGCAGCTAAAGCAAGCATTACCCAACCTATTATAAATAACAGGCCGCCAATGGGAGTTATAGGACCCAAAGCTGCAAGTCCTGGCATACCTAACAGATCGCGGCATGATAACAGGTAAAGCGAGCCCGAAAAGAATATTATACCCACAGTGAACAAGTAATAAGCACTTACTATCAGTTTATTTTTAAAGCCGGTAAAGGTTGATAAGAATAGCAATGCAAATACATGATAAAACTGGTACTGTACAGCAGTGTGCCAAACCTCTAACTGCTTGGGCTGTAACAAGGCGCGTAAAGCATGCGCTCCAAAAGCACCTGCAATAACTGCCAGTGCTCCAAAAAGCGATGCGGTTATAATAATTCGTTTGTTCATCCGGTTATAAAAGGCTAAGTTAACCAAATGAAAGTATTACTTTCTTGTAGTACAGTAAAATTCTAACTTGCGCCTATTAAAGCAATGAGAATAATTATAGTAATCACATTAATTTTAATTTCCGCCACAGCATATATTACCGTTGAGTATTTTAAAAACTTAAATACATCTGGTATGCATGCGGGCAATATAACGCGCACTATTCCTGATAATGCCGCGCTGGTGTTTGAGTTTGCCAATGAGAAAAGCTTTTATGATATATTTACAGATAACACACTCATAGGCAGCTTTATAGGCGAGCAAAAAATAAGCGACCTGGATACAGTAAGAAAAGTATTGTTTAATAACTCGATGCTGGATCAGTTTTTTAACGGGAGCAATATCTTTGTATCGGTACATCCGCTGCATACTGATGATGTTGAATTATTGCTTACCGCTGCTGCATCAAAAGATTTTGATATTACTCAGTTTGATAAATTGGCTAAGCAGCAAAAAAAAGGTTTTGTCATCACTCCACTAAAAATTGGCGAGAAAAAAGGCTACACAATATTTTTCACATCCCTGAAAAAACGTTTTTATATCATCAATAAAGAAGAAAATATATTTTCTGCAAGCTTTTCAAAAGAATTGTTATACCAAAGTGCCGCTTATAAAGATGATAAAGATAAGCAGGCGTTCCTACTGTTGCCAGATCAGCAAAACTCAAATTCGCTCGCTAACCTGTACATTAACTACGAACAGCTTAACCCGTTGTTTAGCCAGTTATTCCGCAACACTAATACAGATTTGTTCAAGAGCTTTAGGTTACTGCCTGCTTTAGCAGCTTTAAATCTCAATTATAAAACCGATGCCTTAATGTTTAGCGGCTATACTAATATTATTAAAAATAAGCCGGCAAGCTACCTGAATTTATTTACGGCTCAACAGCCTGTTATTAATGATTTAAAAGAGATATTCCCTTCTACAACGGCGTATGCTATAAACATGGCTGTATCTGACCCGGGAAAATTTACGGCCGACTTATCAGAATTTCAAACAAAAGCAGGTTTAAAGGCAGAAAAAGATGAGTTGTTTACAAAAATTAAAGCAGAGACCGGTATAAATTTAAACATAGAGTTTAATGGTTTACTAAGCCACGAATTTGCAGTTATTACTACCCGCTACCAGGAAAAAATAGCACTTATTATGGTTAAGGATGGTTCAAAGTTAAGGCCGTTTATGACTAATATAAGCCGAATGATAACTGATGATATTGGCCAGTTCAATTATAACAAACTGCCATTTTTTTTATTGGGCGATGCTTTTAATGGCTTTAGACGACCTTATTTTAGGATAATTGATAACTACCTTATACTGGCAAACAGTTCAAATGAACTAGAAAGTTATAACGACACCTATTTTAACCGTAAATTTTTAAACAAAACCGATCAATACATCCGTCTTAATAATTTACTGGCCGAGCGCAGCAATGTGGCCTTTTTTATTAATTTTAAAAATGCCCAGCCCATTCTAAAGGCCGAATTAAAAAACACTTTTTATGATGCTTACAAAAATAATGCGCTATCCTGGAAAAACTATTATGCGGGCTCTTATCAATTTACGGCTTCTGATAATAATTTTTATACCAACTTTTGCATGCTCCAAAATGCAGCCGATTCAACTAATATTAAAAAATAGTTAAAACAGCAATAAATTTCACAACTCTCTTGGCTATAATACGTTAAAGAAGTAAATTGGCCCAATTGTTACGGGGTCAATTTTTAATAATATTTATTAATAATATTAAAAGCGGCATTTGCAGCAACACGCGGCCAATTATATGAGGAAATTTCTATTAGCTATTTGTTTAATATTATCCGCTCCAAAAGTTTTTAGTCAGCAATTTTCTCATTACAACACCGGTACGGTGTATGAGTCATTTGAAAACCCGGCGGTACAAACTTTTACACCAGACTCCAGCAGGCAGTATGCCTTTAACTTTTTAATACCTAATATTAGCGGTAATCTTTACTTAACAGGCAACTCTCAGTCATCAATAAAAAACAGGTTATTTAATGGCTTTTATAACAATTCACAATTAAAAATAGGCCAAGGTGCATTTAACAATGCAAATGCAAATGTAAATGTATATTTAATTATGTTTAAAGCATTTACCAATTTATCTTCAAACGGAGAAATAGGTATTTCTGTGCAAACACGTGGCGAAGCAAGAGGAAGGTTCAGTGACGAATCTGTTGCGATTTTTAATGGTTCAGGATCTTTTCCAAAAGATCATTATGATAATATATTTAATAACACCTATTCTTTTCAAGCTTATCATCAAGTAAGTTTTTCATACAGTGAAAAAATTACTAAAAAGTTTGCACTTGGTATTAAGTTAAGTGCATTAATGGGTATAAAGTATCAAACACTATCCACTAATCAATCAAGCATTGATTTTGACAGAGTAAACGATAATGCGCTATTGCGTTTAAATGGCCAATATAAATTAAATTCCGGTAGTAGTCCATTTACATTACGTAATCCGGGAGCTTCAATAAGCATTGGGACAAAGTTGCGTACAGACAACAACTTTATATTGCAAGGTAATATTAAAGATTTAGGCTTTATAAAATGGAGCAGCGATTCATATATATACAATTTCAACGCTCAGGACACATTACAGGGCCTTTCAAGTAATAGTAGAGAAAAAAATGTTTTTAATACCACCCGCAATATTCTCCATACGGGTCTCAAGTCTGGTTCATTTGTGACACCTACCAATGGCAAAATGGAATTAAGTGCTAACAAAATTTACTGGCTTGATTATGATAAAAAATTCAGATACTCCCCAACAATAATAGCATCAAAAGAATTGTTTTATAACGGTTTTACTGTTGCAATGGTTAATCCTGTATCATACAAAAACCTTACAGTAAGTGCTACAGCTTCTTACGATCAGTATAAAATATTAAATATGGGCGGGCAGTTTATGGTAAAATCGTCCAATGCCGAGTTTTTTATTGGTAGTGAAAGATTATTGCAAACCGGAAACTTAATAATGACCAGCATCGCAAATGCTCCACAAATAAACCAAAATCCGGCTTATACAGGTGCTGATCTATTTTTAGGCTTTTCCTTAAAGTTTGGCTCGGTGATTGAACACCCTATGAACGCCAGTAGCGTACCTATGGGAGAAGGTAAAGGCTTTTTTAGCAAATTTTGGGATAGCTTATTTAAACACGACAAGTATTAACTTCCTGCCTTTTTACCGGCTATAAAATCTTTAAGATAATACGGTTCAAAATAAGCCACATCAACAAACTCTTTTCTGTTAAATTTATCAGTAGCTATATTAGTCAAATGGACTGCAGAATTCACAAAATCAGGTAAAAAGCGCGCATGTGGGTTACTGCCCAATGCTTCACGGCATTTATCAGCACCATCACCAAAAAAAAGGATATTGAGTTTAGCCAGCAGGTTGGCAAAGCTGCTTTCATCAATAATTTCGGCGGCTGTGGGTTTTATAATTTGTCTGGCTTTATCAAATATAGCGGTATATACCTCCATTCGGCGTGCATCAATCATAGGGCATAAAAGCACATCATCTTCAACCGGATGATTGGCAACCGCTCCTGTGGCCATGGCTGCTAAAGTTTCAACAGCAATAAGCGGCTTATCAAGCGCAAAACACAAACCTTTAGCAGTTGATACGCCAATACGCAAGCCAGTATATGAGCCCGGGCCACAACTCACTGCAACAGCATCCAAATCGGCATAGGTTATATCACATTTAGCTATCAGCTCATCAATATAAACGGTTATAACTTCCGCGTGAATATTACGGGCATCAATTTCTTTAAAGGCCAGCACTTGCCTGTTATGTGTAAGCGCAACCGAACACGATGTTGTAGCAGTTTCTATTTGTAAAATGTAGCTCATTTTAGTTGAAAGTGTAAAGTTGAAGGTTTAAAGTAATAAGTTTGAAATGCTTTTTACTTTTACTGTAAACCAGATCAAGGTACCGGATCATGCCCGTGTCCACCCCAGGGGTTGCAACTGGCGATACGTTTTATAGTTAACCATCCGCCTTTAAAAGCACCATGCTTTTTTATAGCCTCAACCCCATATTGCGAACATGTAGGTGTATAACGGCATGATGCACCCGTTAGTGGCGATATTAAATATTGATAGATTTTTATCAGTACAATAAACAATCCACCTATCAGGGTTTTAAATATATCCCACACAAATTTCATTTAATAACCCCCCCTCCAAGCTGCATTAAAAGCTTTAACATTTTTTTTTCAAAAACATCATAAGGAAGTATCTCTTTGCCAATATAACCAACAGATAGCACGATCTTTTTATCAGCATCAATTAATGTGGTATATAAATGCAGTTGTTTTTGCAGGCGATAGGCTTCGCGCATGCGGCGCTTTATTAAATTACGGTCAACCGCGCGTTTATAACGCTTTTTTGATGCCGAAAATAATATTTGCACAGGGAATTGCTGCACAGCATTGGTATACTGCCAGGATGCCCTAAAGGGGTAACATAAAAAAGAAGAACCGTTATGAAAAAGCCCATCAATAAGCTTTTTATTACATAACCGTTCTTCTTTTTTAAAAGTATACATAGTTGTTAGTGCTGAACCGAAAAATAAGCTGTACAACCGGTTCGGCTCCTTTTACAAGGAGAAACAACCAGAATTAAGCTTTGTGGCTACGCTCGTCAGATACTGACAATCTTTTTCTGCCTTTGGCTCTTCTTGCTGCAAGTATTCTTCTGCCGTTAGCAGTTGACATGCGCTCACGGAAACCGTGTTTATTTCTTCTTTTCCTTTGTGAGGGCTGAA
>JAQBNY010000205.1 GCA_028288315.1 Mucilaginibacter sp. | reverse complement strand
AATGATTTGCGTGCAATTAGCGCTTATGATAACACCCAGGTAAAATCATTTGGTAACTTATCTAAAATAGAATTTGAAGTTAACTTACACAATAACGCCACTGCTAACTTAAATTTAGATGCTTACCATGCTAACGTAACCGTTAATGACAATGCCAAAGCAACATTATCAGGTACTGTTAATGATTACAATTTAAAATATGCATCACCTGTAAACATAAATACAAAAGATTTTGCAGCAACAAATTCAACAACAACTTTAATAGGTGGCCCCGAATATAAAAGCACCGAACTGGCCCGTTTATAATTATGACTTTGCAAAAGTTCAACATATATTAAAAAAGCTGTCATACGTTGACGGCTTTTTTCATTTAAAGTGTAACTTCATACCCACAACCATAGTCAAACAACAAAACACTATCACATGAAAAAAATCTACATACAATTAGTATTATTAGCTATAATTTCAGTTAGCACATTGTCATCATGCAGAAGGTTCAGATGCGTGCATGGCTCAGGTAAAGTAGTTACCGATAACCGTAAGGTATCTGATTTTACAAGACTTGATATCTCTGGCGGCTTTAAAGTAACACTGGTACAGGATAGCTCACAAACAGTTAGCATTCATGCAGATGATAACCTGCTTAAATATATTAAAACCAACGTTAGCGGTGGTAAGCTCAGCATACACAGCCGTAGGAATTTTTGCAGCAGCGGCGAAATAACCATAACTGTAGGCGTTCGTAACCTGGAAGAGGTTGGTGCATCAGGAGCGGTAGAAGTTGCTTCAAACGGCGTTATAAAAACCAAGGACCTGCATTTTGATCTGTCGGGCGCTACTAAAATTGATATGGAACTTAATGCTGCAACTGTAAATACAGAAGGCAGTGGTTCAACCGAAATATTCTTGAAAGGCCAGGCTGGCTCACACAACATTAACCTAAGCGGCAGTGGTAAGGTAGAGGCACTTGATTTTGTTGTGGGTAAATATAATATTGAAACATCAGGCGCAAGCCATTGCAAAATAAATGTACTTAATACTTTAGATGTACACACCAGCGGGGCATCAGAAATTGAATATCGTGGTAATCCATCAAATGTTACAAACGATAAATCAGGCGCATCATCAGTAAAAAAGATTGATTAAAATAAATAATTCAAATCTTATGTAACACATTATAAGGTAAGTACGTCATATAACTTAATAATCTAATACTTACCTTATCATGAAAAAGTTTAAACAATGGACGGCTTATATAGTCATCACCACCATACTAATTATTATAGCTGGTGTTTGTTACATTACCCTTGCTTTGCCAAATGTTGGCAAACCCCAAGAAATTAAAGTTACACTTACTCCGCAAAGAATTGAGCGGGGTAAATACCTTGCCAACCATGTTGCCGTTTGTATTGATTGCCACTCCAGCCGCGACTGGAACAAATTTGCCGGCCCGATAGTGCCAAACGGTGTGGGTGCAGGCGGAGAGAAATTTGATGCACGTATTAGTTTTCCAGGAGAAGTGTATGTACCCAATATTACCCCGGTAAATTTAAAGAACTGGACGGATGGGGAATTATATCGTGCAATTACTACAGGTGTAAAAAAAGATGGTTCGGCCATATTTCCTATTATGCCATGGCAGTCATACTCAAAAATGGATCCCGAAGATGTTTATAACATAATAGCATATATACGTACATTAGAACCTCATAAGGGCGCTTACCCAAAACGTAAGCTTGATTTTCCGCTAAATTTAATTGTAAATACCATGCCTAAAAAAGCAGAGCCCGGTAAAAGGCCTGCCGAAAGCGACACCTTACAATATGGCGCATATTTGGTGCAAACAGCCGCATGCCGGGAATGCCATACAAAAGCTGATAAGGGTGTACCTGTACCGGGAATGGATTTAGCAGGCGGTAATGAGTATAAGATTGGCAATGGGGTAACATTAACCTCGGCCAATATATCCCCTGATAATGGTACAGGTATTGGTAAGTGGACCAAAGAACAATTTATAAGCAGGTTTAAGCAGTTTGATAATGGCACATTAAAGCCTGTTGAGGTAAAACCGGGCGAGTTTCAAACTATAATGCCATGGTGGCGCTATAGCGGTATGAGCGAAAAAGATCTGGGGGCTATATATGCCTATTTGAAAACTGTTAAGCCTGTAAAAAACCACGTTAATAAATTTCAGGTTAGCTCTTCAGTTCAATAAATTCAAAATAAATTCATACTTTTGCACCTCAAAAAAGTTGCGATGTGCTTAGTGCGTCCGGCATAGTGTAAGTGTTTAAAATACCAGGTAAAAAAGATGAATATATCACAGGAAAAAATTGATAACCTGAATACAGTTGTTAAGATTAACATTAACCCAGAGGATTACCAGCCAAAGGTTGAAAAAGCAATGAAAGACCATGCTAAGAAAGCAAAAATGCCAGGCTTTCGCCCGGGTATGGTGCCGGTTGCACACATAAAAAAAATGTACGGTAAAAGCATCTTGGTTGACGAGATCAATAATATGCTATCTGATACTTTAAATAAATATTTAGACGAAGAAAAACTTGAAGTATTAGGCCAGCCTTTACCTAAAGTTGATGAGAGCAAAGAATATAATTGGGATTTTGCTGATAATTTTGAATTTAACTACGAAGTTGGTTTAGCACCCGAGTTTACTATTGAGTTCAGCTCAAAAGATAAACTTACCCAATATGAGATTAAGGTTGACGAAGAAACTTTAGCTTCACGTATAAAAAACATCCGTAAAAGCTATGGCAAAATGACAAACCCTGACGTATCGGCAGGTGATGATGTGCTTTATGCCGAATTAACTCAGCTTTCTCCGGATGGTTCTGTTTTTGATGGTGGCATTAGCAACACAACATCTGTACGTTTAGATCAGATACAGGATGAAACTATTAAAGCTTCATTAGTTGGTCTTAAAAAAGGTGATGAGTTAGTTTTTGATATTCAAAAAGCCTTTAATAATGATGCGGCTAAGGTTGCAGGCTTATTAAAAATTGAAGAAACAGAAGCGGCTGATTTAAAATCGAACTTTAAGTTAACTGTTAAGAATATTAACCGTTTAGAAGAAGGTGATTTAAACCAGGAGTTCTTTGACAAATTATTTGGTGAGGGTGTAGTTACTACTGAAGAAGGTTTCAGGGAAAAAATAACTGAGGAGCTGGAAACAATGATGAAGCAGGATGCAGAACGTAAGCTGCAGAATGATATTTACAATTATAGCTTAAGCAAAGTTGATTTTAATTTGCCTGATGAATTTCTGAAACGCTGGTTAAAAGCTACCAACGAAAAACTAACCGAGGAAGAGTTGGAAGGCGGTTATGCTGATTTTGCTAAAAACCTTAAATGGACCTTGATTGAAAACAAATTAATTAAGGAAGCAAATATTGATATTAAATACGACGAGGTTTTTGCTTATGCAAAAGCAAGCTTAGATCAGCAATTCAGAATGTACAGCCAGCAGGCGCTTAGCGATGAGCAACTGGGCCAGTACACAGTACAATATCTGCAAAGCAAAGAGAACGCAAACAAGATATTTGAAGAAGTAAAGGCCGTTAAGGTGTTTGATTATGTTAAAAGCGTAATCACACTTGATAAAGAAGAGATACTTTTCTCTGACTTTAATAAGCTGGAAGCTTAATAATATCTTAAATATACCTTTATCAAAGCATCCGCCCCATGGCAGATGCTTTTGTTGTATAAAACCATTACTTAAATCGTCTTATTTTGGAGAGGATTTAAATAATAAATTCTTTTAACCCTTTCCAAAGAAGGAGTTAGGTAAATTATTTTTACTTTGGGCAAACTTTATAGTTTAAAAAGTATTCAACTAAAAACTATATTTATGCCGTTACCTAAATGCATTACATTATAAAAAACACATATCATGAGTAGTAATATTGATAAAGACGAATTCCGTAAATATGCAGTTAAGCATCATCGCATAAACAGCATATATGTTGATAAATTTATTGCCGGAGTAGATAGGACAAAGCTGCCAACCGGTATGACGCCTTATATTATTGAGGAACGTCAGTTAAATGTAGCCCAGATGGACGTGTTCTCGCGTTTAATGATGGACCGTATTATTTTCCTGGGCGATGCTATTTATGAAAATATTGCAAACATTATACAAGCCCAATTGCTATTCTTACAGTCGGCAGATAGTAAACGAGATATCCAGATCTATATTAATTCTCCGGGTGGTTCAGTTTATGCTGGTTTGGGTATTTATGATACTATGCAATTTATATCAAATGATGTAGCTACTATTTGCACAGGTATGGCAGCATCAATGGGTGCCGTATTATTAGTTGCCGGCGCAAAAGGTAAGCGTGCAGCTTTACCACATTCAAGGGTAATGATTCACCAACCATCAGGCGGTGCACAAGGCCAGCAATCAGACATTGAGATAACTTATCACGAAATAACTAAACTGAAAAAAGAATTATACCAGATAATTGCAGACCATAGCGGTGCCGATTATCAGGCAGTTTGGGATGCATCAGACCGCGACCATTGGATGATTGCTGAAGAAGCAAAAGAATTTGGTATGGTTGATGAAATTTTAAAAGGAAGCAAACAATAATTAATTACTGTGT
>JAQBNY010000321.1 GCA_028288315.1 Mucilaginibacter sp. | reverse complement strand
GCGGCTGTAGTAGTTAAGAATTGGGTTTGCATGGCAATAGTTATTGGGTGTAAAAAATCCTCTGCTCTCATATCTACCAAAAGCATATTTTGCACATCCTCAATTCCAATAGCATTAAATGATATATCTACTGTACCTGCTTTATTTACAACTCTATCTATATGATTGTTGATTGCTTTTTCATCTAATGCATCCACTTGATATACTTCTGCAAGCCCGCCGAAAGCAAGAATCTCATCAGCTACTTTTTGAACGGAGGCAAGATTACGCCCGGTTAAAAACACCCTGGCACCCGCGTCGGCAAGTGCTACGGCAACTGCGCTACCCAGAGAACCACCGGCGCCGTATATAATTGCATTTTTGTTCTTAAGTATCATGGTATTGATTTATAAATAAGTGTGTTATAAATGAATTAATGGCTTTGTTACCTCACAAAGGTAAATTAGATATTGTTTTTAAACGGGGGCAATCATGACAATTTAAAGGTGATATTGCGACATGTAAGGCTACAGGAAAACCATTGTTGGCTGTCTGATTTTAGAGCAGACTTTTGGTCACAAATGTGTTACACTATACCAAATCAATTTTAAAAACTATCAACTAAACCTGTAAAATTCTTAACATTATGTTTTCCTGTATGAGAACCTAATTACTTACTTAACACAAAAACAAATGATTAAATCTTTAAAAAGTATACTACTTGCACCTTCAGTAGTATTTATAGCGCTAACCGCCACTGCCCAAACGGCTGTACAGCCTAAGTTGGTAGAGAAGGTTACCCGCAAAGGTACAGAGCTTGTTATTCCGTATGAGAAGTATGTGCTGCCAAACGGATTAACTGTTATTTTGGCGGAAGATCATTCAGACCCATTGGTTCATGTGGATGTTACTTATCATGTAGGTTCAGCGCGTGAAGAAATTGGTAAATCGGGCTTTGCCCACTTTTTTGAGCACATGATGTTCCAGGGATCTGACCATGTTGCAAATGGCGATCACTTCAAAATTATTACTGAAGCAGGGGGTACCCTAAACGGATCAACCAATCGTGATCGTACCAATTATTATGAAACAGTGCCTGCAAATCAGCTCGAAAAAATGCTTTGGCTGGAGTCTGACAGGATGGGCTTTTTGCTTGATGCTGTTACCCAGCAAAAATTTGAAGTACAACGTGCAACCGTTAAAAACGAACGCGGACAGAATTATGATAACAGGCCTTATGGCTTAGCAAGCGAATACACATCTAAAAACTTATATCCTTATGGGCATCCTTATTCATGGTTAACCATAGGTTATATTGAGGAGTTGAACAAAGTAGGCGTTAATGACCTGAAAAACTTTTTCTTGAGATGGTATGGTCCCAACAATGCTACCGTAACCATTGGTGGCGATTTGAACCCTAAACAAACTTTAGCATGGGTGCAAAAATATTTTGGCAGCATACCACGTGGCCCTGTTGTTAAAAATATGACCTTACCGGCACCGGTTTTAACTGCAGATCGTTATGTTTCTTATACTGATAACTACGCTAAACTGCCATTGTTGTCAATCACCTATCCGGGTGTGAAAATTTATGATAAAGATATGTCGCCGTTAGATGCATTGTCAGAAATTATAGGGCAAGGCAGAAACTCTATTTTCTACAAAAATTTTGTTAAAACCCGCAAAGCGGCACAGGTTTCAATGAGCTCATTAAATACAGAGCTGGCAGGTGAGATCAGTATCCATGTGATTCCTTTCCCTGGCCAAACATTGGCTGACGCTAAAAAACTGGTAGATGAATCATTAGCTGAATTTGAAAAGACCGGTATCAGCGATGATGCTTTGGTACGTTTCAAAGCAAGTGCCGAAGCAAATTATATCAACGGCTTATCAAGCGTAAGTGGTAAAGTATCTGCATTGGCGCAGGCACAGTATATGACAGGTAATCCAAATCAGATTGGTCGGGAACTGGCCGACATCCGTGCGGTAACTAAAGCAGATATCATGCGCGTTTACAACCAGTATATTAAAGGTAAACCGGCAGTTATACTAAGCGTATTGCCAAAAGGCGGTACTTTACAACCCGTAGCTGCTGATAATTATACCGTAAACACGGCTGGTTACAAGGCACCTGATTATGGTTATAACGGACTTACGTACAAAAAAGCGACAGACAATTTTGACCGTACCCCAAAACCTGGTATTGGAGCAAACCCGGCTATAAAAGTTCCTGCTATATGGACAGGCACTACACCAAACGGCATCAGGATGATTGGTACACAAAACAGCGAGATTCCGTCGGTATCAATGTCTATATCAATAAAAGGTGGTGGTTTATATGCAGTTGCTAACCCGGCAAAAGCGGGTTTGGCAGGTATAGTTGGCCGCATGATGAACGAAGAAACCAAAAACTATACAGCAGAACAGTTCAATTCTGAACTGGATAAACTGGGTAGCAACATCAGCGTGTTTGGTGGTAATGAAGATATGATAGTTAGTGTATCATCATTAACAAAAAATTTACCTAAAACGATGACGCTTTTGCAGGAAAGACTGCTGAATCCTAAATTCACACAAGATGCGTTAGATCGTATTAAGAAACAAACTATTGAAGGACTTAAGCAAGCTAAAACACAGCCTGCAGGTGTAGCTTCAATGGTTTATAGTAAAATACTTTACGGAACCGATAATGTGCGCACTTATGCAACAAGCGGCAACGAAGAAACTGTAGCAGGTATAACCCTGCAGGATGTTCAGGATTATTACGATAATTACTTTTCTCCGTCAGCAACACGGATAGTTGTTGTGGGCGATGTTAATGAAGGTGCCGCTAAAGGCAACCTGGCGTTTTTAAATTCATGGAAAGATAAAAAAGTAACCATTCCAACTCCGGCAGAAGGAAGAACGTTTGATAAAATCACTCTATACCTGGTTGATATTCCCGGAGCTGCACAGTCAGAGATCCGTATAGGCTATTTAGATAAGCTTAACTATGATGCAACCGGAGAGTACTATAAATTGGGTATTGCCAATTACATTTTAGGCGGTGCTTTTAACAGCCATATTAACCTTAACCTTCGCGAGAAAAAAGGCTGGACCTATGGTGCACGCTCAGGCTTTACTTCTGGCAAATATGGCGGTGATTTTACCGCATCGGCAGGTGTGTTAGCCACTGCTACAGATAGTTCTGTTGTTGAATTTGTTAAAGAGATACGCGGCTATCAAAAAACTGGTATTACACCTGATGAGCTTAAATTTACCCAAACCTCAATAGGCCAGAGTGATGCCCGCAGATATGAAACTAACGGACAAAAAGCGGCATTTTTATCGCGCATACTAGAGTATGATCTTAAACCGACGTATGTTGATGAGCAAAACAAAATCTTATTAACTATTACACCGGCCGAGATAAACCAACTGGCTGCTAAATACCTTAATACCGATAATATGGTAATACTGGTTGTGGGCGATAAGGCAAAAGTATTGCCTGGCTTGCAAAAATTAGGTTACCCTATTGTTGAGTTAGACAACGACGGCAAACTAAAACAACAGTAAGCTATCACTATAAAATATAAAAGCCCTCCTGATTTTAATATCAGGAGGACTTTTTGTTAATGTTTAACTACGCTGAGGCTACAAGTTTGCTTATACTACGATAAACGTATTCATTATAAATGTGCCTGCGTGCAAATCTTCCCGGCGAATCGGCATTTACAAGTTTAATATATACGGCTCTTGGTACATCAAAGTACTCATAAGTGTTGCCATCAGTAAAGCTTACTTTTAATACTTGTGATTTGTATTCAAAATCAACAATGGCCGCTGTAGTTGTTGTTAATGTGTAATCTGCGAATGATTGGTTACGAGTTTCAGGAGCAATGCTTACCAAAAAATGGTATGCCTCTATAATGGTTTTGCTTTTTTCTTCGGCCTCTAATTTAGTTTCTGCACTATCCTGGAATTTATCAGGGTGCCAGGCTTTCATTAAATTGCGGTAAACGAGTTTTAGTTCCTGTAGTTCTGTAGCATCTGTAACACCTAAAAGCTTACGGTAATCAACGATTTTTTTCATGTTTTGTACTTATATTTATTAAGTTGATTACAGTGCATTAATGTATGTACGTGTATCAGAAAAAATAAGTCGCGAAGGTACACTTTTTTATTCGTATCATATGTTTTTACTATAACGATTAAATAATTATCGTGTTTGTGTGTTTAAAATAGTTAATTTGTAAAAAATTATCATATTAGTAAATTGAATAATATTCAGGCAGATATTGATGCCATAGGCCAGATAGACGCTGTAGCCTCAATTTTAGAAGTAATTTGTCGTACCACAGGAATGGGTTTTGCTGCAGTAGCTCGTGTTACCGATGCAAAATGGATAGCCTGCGCTGTACGCGACGAAATTAGTTTTGGATTAGTACCGGGTGGCGAACTACGATTAGAAACTACAATTTGTAACGAGATACGCCAGCATCAACAAGCGGTAATAATTGACCATGTTGCTGTAAGTGATGAGTTTGTTAACCATCATACCCCGGCTATGTATGGCTTTCAAAGCTATATATCCGTTCCGATCATAAAAAAGAATGGTGAGTTTTTCGGTACTCTTTGCGCCATTGATCCTAAACCGGCACCACTAAGCAATCCCGAAACTATAGCCATGTTCAAATTGTTTGCAGATTTAATCTCTTTAAATTTGAATATTGTTGAAGAACTGGCAATATCTAAATCAAAACTTTTAGAGGAACGTAAAACATCTGAATTGCGAGACCAGTTTATTGCAATACTGGGCCATGACCTTCGTAACCCGGTTGGGGCGGTATTAAACGTGGCTCAATTACTGTTACGTATGCCTTTGGATGATCGTATCAAACGCCTGGCTAATATCCTGCAAGATTCATCATACCGCATGAAAGGCCTGATAGAGAATATTCTTGATTTTGCCCGCGGCCGTTTAGGTGAAGGTATACAGCTGAACCGAAACGAAAACGTGCCTGTTGCGAAAGTGCTTAATCAGATTATTGATGAGCTACAAGTTATATGGCCCAACAAAAGTATTGAAACAACTTATGAATTAACCTGTGGTGTTAATTGCGATGGCGAGCGCATTGCACAACTATTTTCAAATTTATTAACAAACGCATTAACACACAGTATAAATGATGAACCGATAAGTGTGCATGTAAAAGGTGGCAATAGCGAGTTTAGTATAAAGATAACCAACAAGGGCAAACAGATACCTGATGAAGTGATGAAAAGACTTTTTCAGCCTTTTTTCCGTGGAGAAGTGGTGCCTGAACAACAAGGGCTTGGCCTTGGACTTTATATTGCTTCAGAAATAGCACGGGCACATAGTGGTATTATTGAGGTAAATTCTGGAAGTATAGACACTTGTTTTACATTCAAAATGCCACTTGAACAGGCTTAGTCATGTATCCGAATGAATAATAATCAGCCTTAGACTATAGCAGGAAGAGTGAACCAAAAAGTGCTACCCCTGCCAGCTTCGCTTTTTACACCAATTTGTCCACCATGGCGTTCTACAATCTCGGCACTTATGTATAAACCCAGCCCCATGCCGGAGTATTGCAGGCCAGAGGAATCAACTCTATAATAGCGTTCAAACAAGTGCGGTATTTTTTCGGATGGTATACCATCTCCAAAATCCTGTACTGAAATTTTAGCCGTTTTTCCATTTGCAGTTATATTGATAATTATCTTATCTGAATCTGGAGCATATTTTGCAGCGTTGTTTACCATGTTTACTATAACCTGATCAATTTTTTCACAATCAGCATAAATTTCAATATTAGTATCACCGGTTAATATCAGCTCATGCTTACCGGACATCCGTACATGGTCACAGCATTCGTTTACCATATGTGCAACCTTAAACACACTTTTATTTAACGATAGCTGGCCCGATGCTATTTTTGATACATTCAGCAAGCTTTCAATCAAATGCTGCATTTTGCTTAAGCTGGAATTTGCCTTTTCAATAAACACTGGCACCTTATCAGCGCTGCTGTTGCTTTTTATTAATTTATCAAGTATTTGCATCGACGCCTTAAGCGAGGTCATAGGTGTTTTCAATTCATGGCTCGCTACGCTTATAAAATCATCTTTTTGTTGCTGCAGGCGCTTAAATTCTGTAATATCTAATACAGTACCCAACATGCGTATTGGGATGTTCTTACTATTATAATATAATTTAGCCTGTGTTCGTATCCAGTGTACAGATTCATCGGGGTGTATTACACGTGCCTCATAAAATAATTTGCCTGTTTTATACGCTTCTTCATGCGCCCGAGTCCGGATATCCCTATCCTCCGGATGAAAACTATCTATCAAATTTTTCCAGGGCACCGGTTTGCTATGCCCAAAAATTGTATTAAACCTACTTGATGTTATAGTAGTTTGAGTAATCATATTGAGGTCAAAAGTGCCAATTTCGGCAGCTTCAATGGCAAGCCTTCCACGCTCTTCAGCGTCCTCAATATTTCTGCGGAATAACACTTTATCAGTTACCTCAATAGCAATAATCATAATTGCATTTATAGTTCCTTCAAAGTGCCACACGGGTTCAAATACAAAATCAACAAATACAAACTCGGGTTTGCCATTACGTATCAGCAATAGTTCGTGCTCCTTAGCAAAAAATGGTTCGCCGGTATTAATCACCTTATTCATTACCGGTGCATAAGAATCCGCAACCTCCGGAACGGCATCCCAAATAGTATGGTTTTCAACAAGCCTACGTTCTTTACCCGCCATCTCCAAATACGAATCATTCATAACCTCTATCATTAAATCGTTGGCTCTTACAATGCATATACCTACAGGTACTTGCTTTATCAGGTTATATAGCGTCATCCGGCTTTCTTCAAGCGTTTGCTTGGCGCGTTCCAGTTCGGTAACATCTGTAGCAAAACAAACTACACCATATATATTACCGTAAGCATCACGCATAGGCTGATAAGTAAATTTAAAATAGAAAGTTTCTATTTTTCCGTCTATTATAAAATCGACCCGGTCATTATTTGTATGGTAGGATTCACCTGTGTTAAAAACTTTTTTGATAAGGTTAACATATGGCTGGTCATGCATTTCGGGCAATGCTTCTATAAAGGGTTTTCCTATAACTGAGCTATCTTTTCCCCAGGCTTTTAATGTAGCCGAATTTGCAACACGTACTATCATGTCATTTCCGGTAACCATATAAATAGGGTAAGGAGAACCCTCAACAATATCACGAAAGATGCTTTCAATAGGCTCCAAGTTGTAATATTTTTATAGTTAAATAAATTAATGTATTCAAAAATATAAAACTTTGTAATACATAAACGACATTTAATATGAGCAAAGGTTTTATATGAGATTTAAAAAAATGAGTGTAGTTTTAACTAGTATGAAAACGGAGAAAGAAAAAATGATAGCAGGCGAATATTACATTGCCAATGATGAAATTCTTGCACGTGAAAGGGCAGAATGTAAAAATCTGCTTAAACAGTTAAACATTACAGAATATGTAGTGGGCGATGATACTAAAACCATTTTAGCCAGGTTAATACCCAATGCTCCAAAAAGCCTCTACATAGAGCCTCCTTTCCATTGTGATTATGGCTATAATATTATATGTGGAGAAAACGTGTACTTTAATGTTAACTGCGTGATATTGGATGTAACGCTTGTGAAATTAGGTAACAATGTTTTTTTCGCGCCATGCGTGCAGGTATATACCGCTACACACCCAATTGATGCAGTGTTGAGGCGAAGCAAGGAAAACGGTAAACCTGTAACCATTGGCGATGATTGCTGGATAGGCGGCGGAGCAATAATTTGTCCGGGTGTGACGATTGGTAACAGGTGTGTAATAGGGGCAGGCTCCGTAGTAACTAAAGATATTCCGGATGATTCATTGGCAGCCGGCAACCCGGCAAGAGTATTAAGGAAAATAGAACCGCAGGAAAAATTTATATAAAAAAGCCCTTGCTCATATGAGCAAGGGCTTTTATTATTGTTTCTTGATCTCGACACGACGGTTTAAAGACCGACCTTCTTCAGTTTTATTATCAGCTATTGGTTTGGTTTCGCCAAAGCCTTTGGCTGTTAATACATCAATATTAACACCGCTGTTTACCAAATAGGTTTTT
>JAQBNY010000129.1 GCA_028288315.1 Mucilaginibacter sp. | reverse complement strand
CAGAATTGATCCCCGTAGCTTCCGCAAAAAGTATTGGTAAAGAAATTACTTATAAGGGTAAGCAGTATAAGGTGGTTTCTGTTGAGGATGCGATTAAACAAAAGCCTGATGTTGCCCTGTTCTCTGCCGGTGGCAGCGCTTCTTTAGAGCAGGCTCCCCTGTTTGCCCAAGCGGGTACAACAGTAATTGACAATTCATCGGCCTGGCGCATGGACCCTACCAAAAAATTGATAGTGCCCGAAGTGAATGCCAATGTGCTTACTGCTGATGATAAGATCATTGCTAATCCAAATTGCTCAACCATACAAATGGTGGTGGCCTTAAAGCCGCTGCACGATAAATATAAAATTAAACGCGTGGTCGTATCTACCTACCAATCGGTAACAGGTACTGGCGTAAAGGCGGTAGATCAGTTATTTAATGAGCGTAAAGGTATTGACGGACCAAAAGCATACCCATATACTATTGACTTAAACGTTTTACCTCATATTGATGTATTTACTGATAACGGTTACACCAAAGAAGAGATGAAAATGGTTAAGGAAACCAACAAGATAATGGGCGATGACAGCATCCGTGTTACGGCAACTACTGTACGTATCCCGGTAATGGGCGGCCATTCGGAATCTGTAAACATTGAGTTTTTTAATGATTTTGACGTTGCAGAAGTAAGGGAGCTATTAGCTAACTCACCGGGTATTGTTGTGGTTGATGATGTAGCTAACTTAAAATACCCAATGCCGCTTGATGCGCATGATAAAGACGAAGTATTTGTAGGCCGCATACGCCGTGATGAAAGCCAGGACAAAACCCTTAACTGCTGGATAGTAGCTGATAACCTGCGTAAAGGCGCAGCAACCAATGCTGTGCAGATAGCAGAATATTTGGTAGCTAAACATTTAATTGGGCAGAATGTAGAGGCGTAAATTCAAATTTATCTAGTAAAAAGCTGCTTTAAACAAGGCGGCTTTTTTTATTAAATGATAGATAATTCATATCTTAACCCTTTCTGACCTAATACCTTAAGCTATATGACTTTACTTGAGCGAATAAAAGAAAAAAGCGATTATGCGAATTTGATTTCAAAACTGTCTACCAGGACAATTGAATGGGAAGATGCTGTAGAGGAAAGAACAGAGTTATTAATACAAATCCCGTTTGAAAGAGAATTTAAAACTCTCTTAATTGACCCCAAAAATGACAGTTTAGAAAAAATTTTAAACTCAAATTTTGAAAAATATAAGTTGCTTAAAGGATTTGAAGCTATTTATTCATTGGAGCTTGGAGTAATAGAATGCGAGATACAATCTGATGATGTTTTAATAGGGGTAGATTTTTTAATTAGAAAATTATACAGATTTTTCAATAATAATGACAACAATGATGATTGGGAATCTACAGAAAGAGAGGATGAGACTGAAACTTATAGGATTGAATTTCCAAGCCCTGATATAGAGGTAAAAATCATTATTGGTGAATCTTCTGATACTTTTTCTTTTTTATCTGGTAATAAACGAGAATCTTTAATGTTTAGAAAACGATTAAGAAAATTTCAGACTATAAGGCTTGAAGGCTTAAAATTTGAAAATCATAATCAGGCAAAAGAATTATTATCAACTATAGGTAATTCCGTTTTTTTTCAAATTGACTTGATAACTAATATTCCAGTACATTTAGCTTTTGATAGAGATATTCAGCGAAAAATTAGGTTTAGAAGAAAAGTTGCAAGAGAGGGTTTAACTTTTACAGCACCAAGATTTCAATATGACTTTGAGGCTATTTCGCTTTACTGGTATGCAAGAACTTCTGTAAATATGCCTTTACTTCAGTTTTTAGCTTTTTATCAAGTTCTCGAATTCTATTTCCCTGTATATTCATCAAAAGATGCGCAAGAAAAGGTTAAAACCTTACTAAAGGACCCTACGTTTGATAAAAGTAGCGATAAAAATATTGCAAGAATATTAGAGATAGTTAAAGTATATGGTAAGGGCAAATCATTTGGTGATGAAAGAAGCCGGATAAGAGCTACAATTTTAGCTTGCGTTGATCAGGAGGATTTAAATAATTTTTTTAATGAAAATACTGCCAGAAAAGATTTTTTTGACGAGCAAAAAAAGAGTAAATCACTAGTTCTTCAAAAAATTTCATTTATCAGAAAAGATCATGATATAAGATTAGATGTGGCAAACAGAATTTATGACTTAAGAAGTAGAGTTGTTCACACAAAGGACGATGCAGATATGGAGTTACTTTTGCCATATTCAACTGATTTAGCTTATATTAAATATGATATAGACTTGATTGAGTTTTTAGCAAAAAAGGTTCTTATTGCTAGTGGCAAACCTCTCCATATTAAACCTTAATAACATTACTATATATATATATGATCTCTTTCGCTCATCGTGTTTTTATGGAAGTTGCCGCTAATTTGAGTTTTTCAAAGGCAGCGCAGGTGCTATTTGTAACGCAGCCTGCCATTAGCAAGCATGTAAAAGCATTAGAAGATCAATACAAAGTGGCTTTATTTGAACGCAAGGGTAATAGTATTTTACTCACAGAGGCGGGCATCAAGCTCAATGAATATCTTTTACAAGCAACCGAAATTGAGCGAAAGATAGATTACGACCTTTCCATTTTAAGCAATGCCTCAAACGCGGCGGGGCATTTGCGTCTGGGTGCCAGTACTACCATTGCTCTTTATATTTTGCCATCCATCCTATCAGGCTTTCAGCGGGAGTATGCAAGTGTGGGCGTACAACTGGTTAACCGCAACTCCGAATATATTTTGAATGCCTTGCTTAACCACGAGGTTGACCTGGGCATTATTGAAGCCAACAGCAAGCTAACCACCGTAAGCTACAAGCCCTTTATGAGCGACGAAGTGATACCGGTATGCTCGGCTAAAAGTCCGCTTGCCGGAAAGTCATTAACCCTCAAACAATTTGTTAAAACCCCATTGGCTTTACGCGAGCGTGGCTCAGGAACATTAACTGCGCTATTGAAAGCATTATCCGTATTAAATATAAAACCGGCAGACTTGTCGGTTAAAATACGCTTAGGCGGTACCGAAGCTTTAAAAAACTTTTTGCTGGCCGATCAATGCCTGGGCTTTATGCCCAAACCATCTATTGTACGCCAACTGGCCGAGGGCGATTTGGTAGAAGTACCCATTGAGGGCTTAAAGATAACCCGCGATTTCTTTTTTATCCGCAGGAAAGGAACGGAAGATTACGGGCTTACCGGCGACTTTGTGAATTATGCTTTACAGCATCTGCCAAGCGGCCTATAAAACGGCATCGCATCAATTTCAATTTCTTAAAACCTTAATTATTGCCGGCTGTAGTTTAATATATAATAAAGTATATAATTATGGCTAATTTGAGTAATAAAAAGGTAGCAATACTAACCGAAGAAGGATTTGAGCAGGTGGAATTAACCAGTCCTAAAGAAGCGTTAGAAGCTTCAGGGGCAACAGTACATGTAATATCGCCTAAAAGCGGTAAAATAAAAGCATGGAATGAAACCGACTGGGGAATTGAAATTGATGTGGATAAACAACTAAGTGATGTAAGTCCGGATGATTATGACGCCCTGGTATTACCTGGTGGCGTGCTCAATCCCGATAAACTTCGCCAGAATAAAGATGCGGTTGCATTTGTATCTGCATTTTTAGATGAAGGCAAACCCGTGGCCGCTATTTGTCATGGCCCGCAATTATTAATTGAAACAGGTATGATAAGCGGCCGTACCTTAACATCTTATCCATCATTACAAACCGATTTAAAAAATGCAGGTGCAAATTGGGTAGATGAAGAAGTGGTTGTTGACAAAGGCTTGGTAACCAGCCGTACTCCTAATGATCTGGATGCATTTAACCGCAAAACCATTGAAGAGATTAGTGAAGGTGCGCATGCAGTAGCATAGCCTTAAATTATACTTAACCATGTTTGCATCAATGACAATTAAGTCATAAATGGATAAGAATTAGGTGCGATAAATAAAAAGCGGGAAACACATTCCTGCTTTTTATTTTAAGAGCTATATATTTACCGGGTGTCCCAACAAAACGCTGTAATTATTGGTGCCGGTATTGCCGGTATTGCGACTGCTATTCGTTTGGCAGTGAAAGGTTACGCGGTTGAGGTATTTGAGGCTAACAATTACCCTGGTGGTAAACTTGCTGAGATTGAGTTGAAAGGCTACCGCTTTGATGCCGGACCAAGTCTGCTCACTATGCCTCAATATATTGATGAACTTTTCATATTGGCAGGCAAAAACCCGACGGACTATTTTAAATACCAAAAGCTGGATGTGGTTTGCAAATACTTTTACAATGATGGCACAACCTTAAGTGCTTATGCAGATACCAAAAAGTTTGCCGAAGAAATAGCCACACAAACCGGAGAGCCAGCCGCATCAGTTGTAAACTATCTGGCTAACAGCAAAGATATTTACAGTATTACCAATCACGTTTTTTTAGAGCGCTCATTGCACCGACTGAAAACCTATATGCGATGGGATACAATACGGTCAATATTCAGGTTTCCGCAGATAGATCCTTTCCGCACTATGCATAGGGCCAACAGCAAAAGTTTTAAGGATAAGCGGGTAGTGCAATTCTTTAACCGTTATGCTACCTATAACGGCTCAAACCCTTACCGGGCCCCCGCAACTTTAAATGTAATACCACATCTGGAGCATCATTTTGGCGCATACTTCCCGGAAGGCGGCATGTACAGTATTACTCGTTCACTTGTAAAGCTTGCCGAAGAACTGGGAGTAACGTTCCGCTATAATTCCAAAGTGGATGAAATAGTAATTGAGGGTACAAGAACGAAAGGAATAAAGACAAAAGATGCGCTCATAGAAGTCGGGCTTGTAGTATCCAACATGGATATTTGGTTCACTTACAAACAATTACTTGCTAAATATCCAAAATTACATCCGCAGAAAACATTGAGTCAGGAACGCAGCAGCTCGGCATTAATATTTTACTGGGGAGTAAAAAAGAGCTTCCAGCAGCTTCATCTGCATAACATATTCTTTAGCGCCGATTACAAAGCGGAGTTCGACCACATTTGGCAACAGCAGGATATTTACCACGACCCAACCGTTTATATTAATATTAGCTCCAAATACAAACAGGATGATGCCCCTGCCGATTGCGAGAATTGGTTTGTGATGATAAATGTACCAGCCAATAACGGACAGGATTGGGATAAACTAATTGCCGCTGCCCGCAAAAACATTCAATATAAACTTTCAGAAATTTTAGGTGAGGATATTACCCCGCTCATAGCCTGCGAAACGATCCTCGATCCAACAAGCATCGAAACTAAAACCTCATCTTATATGGGGTCTATTTACGGCACCAGTTCCAATAATCAGTTCGCCGCTTTTTTAAGGCATGCCAACAAATCATCAAAAGTTGAAGGCTTGTATTTTTGTGGTGGCAGTGTGCACCCCGGTGGCGGGATACCGTTGTGCTTGTTATCGGCAAAAATAACAAGTGACTTGATATAACACACACATCATTGTGAGGCTTTAGCCTTCCCTAACCATTTTCTCCAAAGCGTCAATCCATTTTGGCGAATCGTTTAAACTCTCCACTAACTGGACATGTTCGCCGCCTAAAGCTTTAAATTCATCGCCATATTCGGTGGTTACCTCGTAAACGGTTTCCAGGCAGTCGGCCACAAAAGCCGGGCAAAATACCAGCAGTCGTTTCTTGCCTTCTTTGGCCATTTGAGCTATTATTTCGC
>JAQBNY010000273.1 GCA_028288315.1 Mucilaginibacter sp. | reverse complement strand
TTCCAATGCTTATACGTGTAAACTACTTAAATCCTATATTCAGTGCCTTAATCAGTATTAATATGGGGCAAATTTCGAGGGCACAAAGATAGATAAATAAATAAAATTTATGAAATCGAAAATTTGATATGATACTAACACTGCTTCTTAAGTATTGCCATATAAAAATTATCACCACTAGCAGCAGCGTTATCGCTAATAAATAAATTATGTATTTATCAGATATCAGGCTAAAGCATAGCGCTACTGGTAAAAAAACAAATGTTATATTAAAATAAGTAAGTGATAGTGCTGTTATATACTCATTTACTAACTTATTAATATCAAATATAAAACCTAAAAATTTTAAAACTAAAAATTTAGTGGCAAAAAGCATAATAATCACCAGAGACAGTGTCATAAAAAGCTGAAAGCCGCTTATAGTGTAGTAAACTTTATAAAACCCGGTGGTAAGGAGGTACAAAAATATACCAAACGTAAACCCAAATAGTAGAAATAAGCTTATAAATGTCCATACGTTTATTGGGTTATCTTCCTTACCCGCCTGCGTCATATTGCGCCTGTTATAAAACGACTGGAAAATATTGCTCATATCTTTAGTTGCGCTAATGTTTATTGCCGATGAAAACAACAGTAACGCTATAATAATTGCAATAACCCAGGGATCACGTGAGGGGCGAATATGACCGTAGCCTTGTATTTTTTTTGAGCGGGATGATGATATATTTAAATATTGCGAGCCCTGGTATGCATCGGCTTTTAAAATACTATCAACAAACATATTGGTTCTTAGCGGATCGGGCTTAACAATATAAATCATGCTCAGAGAGTCTGATACATATTTTTGGCGCATGGCTGTTGCGTGGGCTACCGAATCAAGGAAAGGCATTGGCCCCCTCAAGTGTGCTTTTACAGGAACACTATCTGTAGTTGTAACTACAGAATCTTGTTGTGCATAAGCTGCAAAGCACTGAGCAAAAACAATAAAGCATAAACAGATAAACAGACGCATTATATATCACAACCCGGTATACATTGGGCACAGCAAATTTACTTATTAAATTGATAAATTAATTTTTACAATTATACTGTATCCAAAATTGTAACCTTCATTAAATTATTTATCACTGCAATATTTATTTCTAATACTTTTGATTGGGTCCTTTTAGTGAAAATAAGCCTAATTTAATGTGATTTTATCAAAGGTATTATTCCTGCTTTTTCTAAGTGTTCTGTGCCGGTAAGCTCTCCTGTAATTTGCTCAGCTTCCTTAGATTGTACTTTCTTAAACTCATAAATAAGGGCGCTACAGAGGTGGTAACGGCCAAAGCTTTTATTGCCTATACTGGCAGGTAATTGGTGGATTCCAGATTTAAGCCACTGCTCTGCAGTAGCCCTTGTTGCTTTTTTATATGAGCTGGTAAAAGCATTATCGGTAACTGTAAAAACAATTATCCTAAAAAACCCACTGGGCGGAAATACGAGAGCTTTTAAGTACGCACTCCAGCTTAAACGATCATAAGCCTTTACCGTTACCGACCACCGGGCAGGCGGAATCAAAGGTGTACCGTCTTCATTAATCTGCTCAATACGATTAACCAATGCAAAGCCATTAGGAATTTCGAAGTAAGAACGATCATAATATCCCAGGTCTGACAGCGCCGTCGTTAAAATATCATCAATATCAAACATAGTCTTCGCCTGCTTAAAATAGTTCTTATCCAATACCGCCGATACTGAATACTCGGGAGGGGGCCATGGAAACATGGGCACCTGTTGCCCGGGCGGCAGGCTTTTAGCTTGCTCTACACCGTCTTGTGGTGGTGGTGGTGGGGCCGAACTTGTTATTGTTGTTGTTGTTGGAGGTGGTGGTGGCACAGATTGTGGAGGCGACGGAGATGGTGGTGGCGTGACCAATCCTGCATTCAATTTAGTCAACATAATTACAACCGGCTTTCCTTGACGCTCTACACTATCAACGATCTTTTGTGTAGATAAATAGCCTTTTTTTGATACATATAGCACAATTTCTTTATCAACTAAAGAATCTGGAATAAGTATCGTAAAATCACCTATAACGTCGCTATTCGCTTGAATAGTTGTTCCTATCATATTAACACTTGCAGATACTATAGCCGAGCTGTCCTTTCTAATAACCTTACCTGTAATTTTATTTTGGGCAAAGGCTGATAATGATGTAAGCACCATTAAACAGAGCATCTTGAACCAGTTCATAGGCAATTTAGGTTTAATTACTTTATTTGTAATCTTTAATTATCAAGCAAGCAGGAACGGCAATCAACTCTTAACAAGTATCTTATGCGATTTAAATATACAAATAATAATACTGAATAATATTAAATAACCACTTACCTTTTATATATGGTATTGTCCCCAGTTTATGAATTATGATGATGTTATCTTTGTCAGCATTACCTATCCAACAGGTTAAGTTGGTTAATTAAAACACAAAAGCATTATGCTCTAAAGATAAGCCGCATGTATTTTGGCATAAGGCTGTATATGGAGAAAGAAGTAGCAGGATTATCATCTTTTCTTCTTAGTAAAGAGCATTTAGCCAATGATTTAGGTAAAAATGCTTTTGAGGCATGGCAAATTATTTTAGCTTTGATGTTATTAAGGAATATTATGCAAATACATTATTATCTCTAATACGCCAAACAGCAAGAACATCAAAAGAGGCTGAACTTAAGCGATGGAAATCATTAAAAGTTAATTGGAATAATAAATGGACC
>JAQBNY010000221.1 GCA_028288315.1 Mucilaginibacter sp. | reverse complement strand
CTGAAACAGGCGCTTTGAATATTGAGTTAACCCGGCAAGACTTGTCTTCTTTTGCCGCTGTTTCTTATGAAACCTTATTTAAGGTTACTAACGATTTTATTCAAAATAATTGGATAGAGCTAAGCGGTAAAACTATCAGAATTTTCAACGAGCCTTTATTAAAAGAAATGACTGTGGATATTAAAGCGAATAGGTAAATCTGTGATCCAAATTAAATTAACCTGTTCCCTCTCTTGCGATGGAAACTTTTCACCTTTGAGCCTGGTTCAATTATTGATTTTTTCTGATTGGTGCACTTAATTGCAACATTGCAGTTACATTTAAATTTTATAAAGAATTTGTTGCGAACATTGTACTAAGTATAACCTATGCAAGCATTAAGGCCTAAATTTTTTTTGTGTTTTGCGATATTAATGTTTGCAGCAAAACCATTTATTGGTTTTGGTTTGCATAATATCATTATTGTTAATAATTGCCCTTTGACAATTTTGGTAAAGTCATTTTCAAAGCGAAAGCAGGAATTTGTTGATGGCAGCGATTTTAATATTAGAGATGTTCAGCAACGCCTCGCGAATCCAGTTCTTTTTGCATTTCTGCTGTTTTCATTTTTTCTAAACGCGTTATATCCTTTCGTTTTAGGCCGTATCAAGCTTCTGACCGGTAAAATATTATCCGACATTCAGTTAAGACTTATCCCGCCGGATCATCTCTATTTGCTTACAGGCAAGCTTAGTATTTGAAACTCTCTTTTCAACTGCAGTCGCAGTTTTAATTATTGACCTCCTTTCAGAAAGGTCAAAATCTATTACTATTTCTTAATTTTTAAATACATCATAAGATGCAAAGTCTTAAAAGATGTTGGTGTATATGTATAATACTATTGAGTATTATTAACGTATATGCGCAACAGTCTATCCATCCTGTTACTTTAAAAACACTACTAAATAAAGTAGATCAAAACGCGCCATCATTAATAACTGATTCGGCAATAATTGGCATCAGGCAGGCTCAGGCCACCGAAACGCGTAGCAACTGGCTGCCCAACCTTCGCCTGAATTACCAGGCTGATATTGGTACTAATAACAACACCGCCGGGCCATATTTTGGTTTTGGTATTATCCCGTCTAACTCTCGCGGCGTACGTACGGAAAGCAATACCAGCGCAGTTTTAACCAATTTAGGGATTGCAGCTTTAGAGTGGGAAGTTTACAATTTTGGGGCCTACGCAGCCCAAAACAGGGTTGCAGCATCTGAGGTTAATATTGAGCAAAAAAACTTTGCCCAATCTAAATATAACTTGCAAGCCTACACCATTGGCTACTATCTCCAGCTATTACGTCTGCAGGATTATCTAACTATACAAAAACTCAATATTTCACGCAATGAACATATTAAGCGGTCAATACAATCGTTGGCAAAAAGTGGTATTCGTCCGGGTGTTGACACCAGTTTGGCAGAGGCTGAACTGTCCAAATCGAGGTTAAATTATATTGAGCTTGATAATCAGCTGAAACAGGTTCAGTTAAAACTTTCAGCGCTAAGTGGCATACCATATCAGTCAATCGTGCCGGATACAACAGTTGAGTTATCTCTGATCAAACAAATAACCGCTCCATCGCAAATTACTGTTGATACCGCAAATCATCCGATGATCAGTTACTATAGGTCAGTGCTGGATAACAGCCTGCAAAAGGAGAGCCTGGTTAAAAAGCAGTACAATCCAAAGATATTACTGGAAGCGGCAGCCTGGGGCCGCGGCTCGAGTGTGGATGCCAATGATAAATTTAACAGTCTTTCCAGCGGCTGGGGATTTGACCGTAATAATTACCTTGTAGGTATAGGCATATCTTACAACCTGTTTGATCTGCGCCGCAAACACTTAAAAGTAAATACACAGAAAGCAGCGACAAATTTTGCGGAAAAAAAATTGACTGAACAAAAGAACTTGATCGCCATCAGCGTTAACCAGGCTGATGTGGAATTGCAAACTGCCCGGCAACGCCTTTTAGAAATCCCCAATCAACTGAAGGCCGCCAATGCAGGCTACCGGCAAAAGTTCTCGTTATATAAAAGCGGCTTAACAGACATTATCGAACTAAATGCCGCCCTGAGTATCCTCTATCGAGCCGAAACGGATTATGCGCAGGCGAAATATGCCTATTCAAGCGCCTTATTCCAAAAAGCTGTTACAGGCAATCAGGTAAATACTGTTTTAAACCTTATAAATTAATCAATTATGTCAATGGTAACCTCCGCACTTAAAAGGCCAATAACGGTAGTAGTTATTACCATGAGCCTTTTAATATTCGCGGTACTTAGTGCAATTAAAATACCGATAGATATTTTCCCGCAGTTGAATCTGCCTACCATCTATGTAATCGAGTCATACGGTGGCATGTCACCCCAACAAATGGAAGGCTTTTTTTCCACCCGTTTGCAGGATCAGTTTTTATATGTTAACGGTGTAAAAACTATCACCAGTAAAAACATACAGGGTTTAACCATGATAAAGCTGAGTTTTTACGAGAATGTAAACATGGCTGAAGCGCAGGCACAGGTTGCCTTGCAGGTTAACCGTGCCATGAGCTTTTTTCCACCAGGCGCTTTACCGCCGCAGGTAATTCGTTATGATGCTTCATCGCTACCTGTTGGGCAACTGGTTTTATCTGCGCCGGCACGTAGCTTGAAAGAAATCTATGATATGGCAGCTACCCGCATCAGGCCCATGTTTGCTTCTGTACCGGGACTGTCTGCTCCGCCACCGTTTGGTGCCAACGCGCGGTCCATCACAGTAAGTGTTGACCCAAATAAGATGCGTAGTTATGATCTGACACCGGATCAGGTGGTAGGGGCCCTGGCACAGTTCAATGCTATGTCACCTTCAGGTAACCTGCGATTAAACAATACGATGTTCACCACCACCATCAACTCGCTGGTGAAAAAGTCGGAGGAGTTTGGTGATATTCCTATCAAAACAAAAAACGGCGTTTCAATACTCGTAAAAGATGTGGCGCGTGTAGCAGATGCGGCCGATGTAACGGTGGACTATGCACTCATCAACGGCAAACGTTCCGTTTATATCCCTGTGGTAAAAACTGCAGATGCCTCTACCTGGGCGGTAGTACAGACCTTAAAAAGCAAACTACCCGAAATGCAAAGTTTATTGCCTGATGATGTAAAAATATCTTACGATTTTGATCAGTCGGTTTTTGTTATTAACGCGGTAAAAAGTTTGATAACAGAGGGTGGGCTTGGCGCTTTACTTACAGGCTTAATGGTGTTGTTGTTCTTGCGAGACTTGCGCAGCAGCTTAATTGTGGTCATCACCATTCCTGTATCCATACTCTTGGGTGTAATGCTACTGGGCATGTTTGGACAAACCATCAACATCATGACTTTGAGCGGTTTGGCTCTAGCCATAGGGATATTGGTGGACCAGGCAACGGTAACTATAGAAAATATCCACCAACATCTGGAAATGGGCAAACCTAAGAAACTGGCCATATATGATGCCTGTGAAGAGATCGCTTTTCCTTTGTTATTAATACTGCTATGTATTCTTGCCGTATTCGCGCCGTCCTTCCTGATGAATGGGGTTCCCAAAGCCATGTTTCTGCCATTATCCATGTCAATTGGGTTAACGATGATCGTATCCTATATATTGGCTCAAACCCTTGTCCCGATTTTAAGTAACTGGATGATCAAAGCCGAGCGCTACCAGCATTACACGCACGGTGAGGTTCATGCGCATGCAGGCGAGGCATTAAACCACCATGAAGAGAAACAAGTTAACAATCATCTTCAACATGAACACGATGAGCCACAAAAGAATGACTTTTTTGAGCGGGTGAAAATGCGCTTTATGAACATCATCACTCAAATGATGCCCAATAAAAAGTTCATCGTTCCTGTTTACCTGGTTGGTGTAGTTGTTTTGGCAGGGACCGGATTTGTCATTATCGGAAAAGACATGATGCCTAAACTTAATAACGGCCAATTCCTTATCCGCATAAAAGCGCCCGATGGTACAAGACTGGAACGTACCGAGGATAAGTTTAAACAGGTACTTAATATCATTGATAAAACGGTAGATCATCATGTGGCTATTTCTTCCGGCTATGTAGGGATTGTGCCCAGCAGTTATGGTACCAGTAACCTGTACATATTTAATACCGGCACTCACGAAGCTGTTTTACAGGTGAATCTTGATGAAGATTATAAGGTGAATATGGATGAGTTAAAGGATGCCCTGCGTAAAAACATAGCCTACAAATTACCCGATTTGCGCATCACATTTGAGCCTATTGATATGACCGAGAAGATCATGAGTCAGGGTGCTGCCACTCCTATAGAGGTGAGGGTCGCCGGTAAGGATATGGCCCAGATAGAAAACTATGCTAACAAAGTAGTAGATAAGCTTAAACACATTAGTTACTTGCGTGATGTGCAAATTGTACAACCCCTAAAAATACCGGTAATTGCCATAACGCTTGACAGGTTAAAAGTAGCCCAGTTTGGTTTAAATGTTGCAGATATTGCCCGCTCGGTTACCGCCAGTACATCATCCAGCCGTTTTACAGGAAAGAACCTGTGGCTTGATGAAAAGACTACCTACACTTATCAGGTACAGGTACAAATTCCAGAGTATGTAATGAATACAATGGATGAGTTAAAAGAGATACCGCTTTTAAAAGGACAAAATACACCTACACTTGCCGACGTGGCTAATTTTACGATTAACTATGCGCCCGGGGAATATGACCGTACGGGTCCGCGCCGCTTTTTAACAGTAAGTGCTAATATCTACAAGCAAGATCTGGGTACTGCCACCACGGATGTTCAAAAAGCAATGAAATCTGTTGGTGAACCACCCAAAGGTTTAGTGGCTGAACTGAAAGGCATGAGTAGCCTGCTTACCGAAACCATGGTTAGCTTACAAAGCGGTTTGGCTTTTGCCATTTTGGTTATCTTTTTGTTGCTTGCCGCCAACTACCAATCCTTTAAATTATCGTTAACCGTTTTGTCAACCGTACCGGCAGTAATATTGGGGTCGCTTACGGCTTTGCTGCTAACTGGTTCAACGTTAAACCTGCAATCATACATGGGCATGATCATGTCTACCGGGGTATCTGTAGCAAACGCTATCCTGATTGTAACCAATGCGGAAAAATTAAGATTGGATTATAAAGATTCCACCCGGTCTGCGATTACCAGTGCTGCTATCCGTTTGCGCCCGATACTGATGACCAGCTTTGCTATGATGGCAGGTATGATCCCAATGGCATCAGGCATGGGCGAGGCGGGCGAGCAAACTGCTCCTTTGGGCCGTGCTGTAATTGGTGGCTTGTTTGCATCCACCCTGGCTGCGCTATTTATACTTCCATTGGTTTTTGCCTGGGTGCAACGCAAAACAACCTATGAGTCACCATCACTAATGCCCGAAGAAAACCCATCTATTCAACCTTCAACCCTATAAAATATGAAAACGAAATTAATAATACTTTGTGCCATTACCAGCTTTTTAGCGGCCTGTTCCGGCGGAGAAAAACCGGTAGACATCACCACTGAAAAGAAAGCCGGTAATCAAATTTATCAGACAGGAACGATCACTGAAAAAGCACTCTCCAATTATGTGCGCCTGCCTGGGCAGCTTAATCCATATAACGAGGTTAACCTCTTCCCGAAAGTGAACGGCTTTATTAAAGAACTTTTTGTTGACCGCGGCTCTGTGGTTAAAAAAGGCCAGCTATTGGTTACCCTGGAAGCTCCGGAAATGGAATCACAGCTGCAGGCGGCCAATTCGCGCTACTTACAGGCTCAAGAGAATGCGCTGGCCAGCAAGGAAAAATACCAGCGTTTAAAACAGGCTGCCTTAGAGCCGGGATCGGTATCACCGATGGATCTGGATAATGCGGTATCAAAGATGAAGGCGGATAATGCTGTAGCCGAATCTGAGCGATCAAATATGACCTCGGTAAAAACAATGCAGGGCTATCTGCGTATCTATGCGCCGTTTGATGGCATAATTATCCAAAGAAATATCTCGCCCGGCGCTTTAGTGGCTCCCGGAAAAGCAGCCGACCAACCCATGCTGATTCTGCAGGATACTAAAAAATTGCGTCTTGAAGTATCTATACCTGAAGACTATGTAGACAAGGTGGACCTGAACCAACCTGTTACCTTTACATTTAATGCCATGCCCGGCGATAAGCATACAGCTAAAATAAGCAGATCAGCCAATGCCTTGGGCAGTATGCGGTCGGAAGCCATTGAGATTGATGTAATCAATCAAAACGGCAAATTTAAGCCAGGCATGTATGCTGAGGTTAAAATACCAATGCGTTCAGGCGCGAAATCATTGCTTGTTCCCAATACCGCAATTGTCAGGTCAACTGAGCGAGAATATGTGGTTGCGGTTAAAGACGGAAAAGCAAAACTAATAGATATTAAAGAAGGCATGGCCGGCCGCGATTCAACAGAGATCTTTGGCGCGTTATCCAATAAAAATGTGATTGTTGTTAAAGCAAGTGACGATATTCAGGAAGGGGCTGCAATTAAATAAGTGAAAAGTTTAAAGCGGTTATTCAGAAAATCTTACTACTCTTCCTTTATGCTTTTCTTGTAAATAACCATTGCATCATTCTAATCGGCTTGATGCTATTGTGGTATTTGCCGCTTAATATATAAGCTTCACATTAGGTTATGTATTTATATTTTATAAGGTAATGAATTTATCTAAAAAATAATACTGGGGTTTTTAATGGTGATAACATTATCCGCGTTACTCAATCATTAGAAACTCCAGTAACCTACATAAATATCATTCAAATGCAAAGCGCCTTTAGAGGATTTTGTTGACTGAAGATCTTGCTTTCATAAACATCTATAACTTCCACCTGAAAGATTTACAACTTTTTTGAGTGAGTGGAGCTGAGTTTTCAAACTTCTTACAGAATTGCAGGGTACTTTTCGCCAAATGAAGTTATTAGTCCCTTTTATTATAAAGTTCTACGGGTCAATTATGCCTGGCTACCGCTATAAAATTAGCGTAATAAGTATAGCTGCATTTTTGTTTTTATTCATTTATAATACCTGTAAAGCGCAACAAAAAGATACGCTTATTAAAAATAATTCTGCAGCGACTACTTCTGTAACCGGTTCAATAATTGATGCAGTCACCGGTAAACCTCTTCCTTACGTGAGCATTGGTTTT
>JAQBNY010000220.1 GCA_028288315.1 Mucilaginibacter sp. | reverse complement strand
TATCCAGGCTTTGAGGAGCTAATACAAGAGGCAACGGGCCAAATGTTCTTACCAAGTAATAATAACATAACCCTCTTATAAAATAACACTGACCGGCAGCCTCGTTTTTTAAAGCATCAGTTGAATTTACTTTGGCGTAGTTGGCAATAATATTATTTGCCTGGTAAATTGCCGCCCATGGCCCCTGCCATTGGTTTAGCATACTTTGATTTGCACTATTGCCGGATAATTTGTCAAAATCTCGCTGGTCAGCCTTATTTAAAGCCGGATCGGTTGTTAAGTCATCCGAGCCAAAATAAGAGGTTTCCTTACTGGTAAACCCCCATGCGCCATCCCTGGCAAGCTGGATATACATGGCATTAACAGAAGCATCAAGGTCATTCTGCGTTTGAAAATAGGATGCCGGCGTTAAGGTAGCCTTGGGATCCTCTTTAAGTTTCACACAGCCCGAAATCACAATTAAAGCAAATAATGCTAATAGCAGTGAATATTTAGTTTTCATCTCAAATATTTTAATAGTTGTTATTATCAATTTAATTTACAAACCCAGCCTTATACCAAATGTATATGTTTTAGGATTGGGGATCACACCAAACTCCTGTCCCTGGGTAATGGCATTTGTTGCATTATTAACTTCAGGGTCATATCCTTTGTATGGCGTAATGGTAAACAGATTTTGCCCGCTTACATAAACCTCAAGGCTGTTAACCCTTACTCTCTTTAACCATTCAGTGGGTACGCGGTAAGAAAGCGACAGGTTTTTTAATTTTGCAAAGCTGGAGTTGTATACATAACGGCTGCTATTGTTAAAATTAACATTTGAAGAGCTCCATGCAGGGTTATTTGTCTGATTATTTGGGGTCCACAAATTTTCAGGTACAGCCTGTATGGTTGTGGCATTTTTCATATCACCCAATCCACCCCACAGGTATGCCTGAGTTTGAGAAAATATCTGGCTTCCCTGCTGCCCCTGGATCATGACGCTTAAGGTTAAATTTTTATAGGATATATCATTAATAAACCCATAAGTAAACTTTGGTGTAGCATTACCTAAGGTTTGATAATCAGATGAGTTATAAACATGATCGCCATTTAAGTCTGCATATTTCGCATCACCCGGCTTCATGTGATATAAGGCAGCTTCTGCGGCTTCGCTCGTTTTCCAGGTTCCTAAAAATTTATACCCATAAAATTCACCTAATGGTTGGCCAACCTTTAAAATTGCGTTAACTGTATTATTTCCGCTACCTACCACCTGGTTATCCAGTCCACCGAGGTCGGTTACTTTATTACGGTTAATGGATAGGTTTAAATTAGTGGTCCATTTAAAATTTGTTGATACAACCGGAGTACCCCCCAAAGAAAATTCAATACCATTATTTGAAAGGCTGCCAATATTACGCTGGTAAGAACCACCACCATCATAATAAGGGGCCGGGTAAGCATATAACAAATTGGTGATATTATTTTTATAAGCATCAGCTGTAAAAGTTAATCGTCCCTTTAAAAAAGCGACGTCAATACCTACATCATAAGCTGTTTTAACCTCCCATTTGAGCGATGTTGATACCCCTGCTCCTAATGGGGTAGCTACGCTTGGGGTTCCGGCAGCCCCTGGTGAACCGCCATTGTAATAATAAGCAGGCTGAGCACCCGGAGATTGTCCCGGCGCGGTGCCAATTTGTGCTATAGTTGAATATGCGCCTACGTTTTGATTACCCGTTTGGCCATAAGTAGCACGAATTTTTAAGTCTGAAATTACTTTTGAATCTTTTAAAAAGTCTTCGTTAGTTGCATTCCAGCTTATTCCAACAGAAGGAAATGTACTGTATTTTTGTATCAAATGTGAAGATCCATCGGTACGAACACTTGCTGTAAGGAAATATTTATCTTTATAAGAATAATTAACCCTGGCTAAGTAGGATACCAGGGCATCTGAAGTATAACTGGAACTGGTTTGCTGAGAGTTACCGAGACCCAAATTATAATAACCCAATCCGTAAGTTGACAGACCTTTGGATGTAGCTATAAAACCAGTGCTTGTACCTGATTGTAGCTCATATAACCCGGTAGCAGTTATTGAATGATCGCCAAACTTGTGTTTGTAAGTAAGGAAATTACTACTCAAATAACCATGAGACTTAGCTGTTTCATTATTAATGTAACCTGCGCCGGAATCATACTGACTTGTGCCGGGCCCATATAGCCTTTGCAGATAGTTTTGGCCTATAGAGTAAACATCAGTTGAAGTAAATGTCAGGTCGTTTATTATATGGTAAGTTAATGTTGCTGTTCCATTAAGATTCGTAGCAGACCCATCATCTGCCTGGCTTAAAGCCTGCTGAACAGGGTTAAACTGAATAGACGCATATTTTGAGTGACTGATATATGCACCCGAGGCGTCTTTTATGGGGGAGGTAGGATCCCATTCAACTGCCTGGTTAAACGGATCACCCAAACCACCGCCATAACTATTATTGTGGTTTTGAGGAAGGGAGGCTGATAAGATAACTCTCAAATCCATTTTATCATTGATCTTAAAATTAGTGTTTGACTTAAGTGTTGTTCTTTTATAATGGGTATTAAGTATAGTACCTGGCTGATCCAGATAACCTAATGAAATACGGTAGTTCACATTATCATTACCACCTGAAAGGGCAAGGTTATAATACTGTACCCACGCTTTCCTGAAAAGGGCCTTTTGCCAATCAGTACCTCCACCATTATTTTTAAAGTTATTAAGCTGGTCTTGTGTAAAAGCATCTGCCTGGTTGGTAGATTCAAATTGGTTATTCACTGACCTTGCGAAATCATAAGGCCCCATCAGATCCAGCATTTTAGGCATTTGGTTGTTTTGAACCCAGCTATTAAAATCGATATGGGTTTTGCCCGAACGGCCGGATTTAGTAGTAATTAATATAACACCATTTGAACCCCTTGAACCATAAATAGCAGTAGATGCAGCGTCCTTTAAAATTTCAATTTTTTCAACATCATTTGGGTCATCCGGAGCAGCACCAATGTTGCCATCAGTAACATACAATGGTTCGGTGTTCCCGGTAATAGAGTTGGCACCCCTGATCTGTACGCGTGCCCCCTGGCCCGGCTGGCCGTTAGCACTGGTAACTGACACACCCGAAGCTGTACCCTGCAAAACCTGTGATAATTGTGTGATTGGGCGTTTAGCAATTTCCTTAGCGTTTATAGAACTGCTGGAACCGGTAATTTCACTCCTTTTTTGAGTACCGTAACCAACAGCTACTACTTCTTGCAGGGCAATTGCGTTTTCAACTAAAGTAATGTTTAATACAGTTTGCCCATTTAAGGGTACGCTTTGCTCGGCGTAGCCCAAAAAACTAAACACAAGTGTGGCATCGTTTGGGGCCTGTAATTGGAACTTTCCGTTAACATCGGTTTGTGTACCGGCAGTGGTGCCTTTTACTTTAACAGTTACACCGACCATTGGCTGGCCTTGCGCATCTTTTACTTGCCCGGTAACGGTAACAGGTGGCAGGCTTTTTACGGCTTTTTTAGAATATGTTGCGTAACTATTTATAGTTGCAGCTAACATAAAAAAGAAAAAGACAAATAGAATTCTTTTCATTTTCATTAAGGTTAAAATTGGTTTGGAGATTAGGATAATCTTAGGATAAAGAAAGCACCACCCGATTAAAAAAAGCATAATAAATGATTAATTATAGGCTCATCAACCATGTATTAGTCGTTTTTATTAATTATAAAAGATAATTATATATATAATATGCATAATAGAACCATGCAAAGGCTCAAAATGCATGTTGTGCTATATTAATTGAATGGGGTTTAATTTATATTCTGTTTTGAGGTTTCGAAAGATATTAGATGCATAATTGGTATATAGTAATTATTTCCCAGCATCTTTTGAAGTTGTGTCGGATAGCCATGCTCTCAGCTTTCTATCCTAGCGCCGTAAGTAATACTGCTCCAATGCAGGCCACCCTTATTTTATTTTGCCCATCTGCATTAAATTGCAAAGCAAATAAGCCGAAAATAAAATAAAGCTTTTTGCCCCCGTAATTATTTACGCCGGATATATTCTTTTCCCTTCAATTTGCTTACTACTTTTAAACTGTCAGTCAGCCTGATATCGTCCGACGCACTTCCAACCATAATTTTGAACATCCCTGGCTCAACTACCTGTTTCATTTCGCGGTTCCACAATGATAAATGTTCGGCACCAATTTTAAATTTAACTATTTTGCTTTCGCCCGGCTTAAGGTTAATCCGGCTGAATCCTTTTAAAGCCATTATTGGCGTTGTTACGCTTGATACCTCTTCGCGTATATATAACTGGGCCACTTCTGTGCCTTCTGCCTTACCGCTATTTTTTATTCTTACATTAACTTCAGTACTCCCGTTAACAGGAATAATAGCCGGACTAATATGCATATCCGAATACTCAAAAGTAGTATAACTTAAACCATGCCCGAAAGCAAATAACGGGGTATTTTGCTCATCAACATATCTATGGCTCGATGTTGGTTTGTGATTATAATAAAAAGGGATCTGTCCTACAGACCTCGGAAAGGTAATTGGCAATTTACCCGATGGATTTACATTGCCCAGTAATACATCGGCGACAGCCAAACCGTTCTTTTCTCCCCCAAACCACGTTTCCAGGACAGATGGTATATTTTTAGCAACCCAATTTATAGTGAGTGGCCTTCCATTTGACAAAACCACTACAACAGGTTTACCAGTTGCGTGAATAGCTTTTATCAAATTCATCTGTTGTTCGCTCAAATCCAGTTCAGCCCGATCTTTTCCCTCACCTACCATATTAATTTCTTCGCCAAGCACAACCACTGCCACATCTGATTTTTTTACAAGTTCCACCGCTTTATCCTGTAAACCGGTTTGCTTTCCATCCTGCTGATAGCCAGGTTCGTAGGATATTTTTACATTGTTACCTGCTCTTTGCTTTAGGCCATCCAAAATAGAGATGCCGATATCTTCATTGTTTGAATATCCTCCAAGGTAAGTGCTTTCAGCTAATGGCCCTATAACAGCTATTGATCCTGCATTATTAATTGGCAATACCGACTGATCATTTTTCAAAAGGCATATACCTTCTCTTGCAGCCTTTAAAGCCATATCCTGGTTAGCTTTGGTATGAAATACTTCGGAAATAAGAGCAGGGTTGGTATAAGGATGATCAAATAACCCAAGCATGAATTTTACGCGTAAGATATCAGCAACAATTTTGTTCAGTTGTGTCATTGATAATGATTTGTTTCTCACAGCAGCAGTAACAGCTTTTACAAAGTCATCATGCCCGAAATCATAAAATTGCATGTTAAGCCCTGCGTTAAAGGTTTGTGATAAAGCATCACTTGTATTTGTTGCTACAGAATGATTTTGAAGGGACATTCTGATAGCGCCAAGATCTGACAATACAAAGCCTTTAAACCCCCACTCTTTTCGCAAAACATCAGTAAGCAGCCACTTATTATCAACACATGGAATACCATCTATTTCGCTGTATGCGGCCATTATTCCCATTGCACCGCCCTCCCTTACCGCTTTTTCAAAAACGTACAGGTAGGTAGAACGCGCTTCGCGCATACCAATATTTACGGGTGCTGTGTTACTACCGGCTTCTGGTATGCCGTGTACTGCAAAATGTTTTGGTTCAGCAATTACAGCGTCGTTATCGCTTAGCTTTTTGCCTTGTAACCCTTTGATCATAGCCACACCGTTAAGGGCGTCTAAATACGGGTCTTCACCATAGGTTTCCTCCACCCGGCCCCAGCGAGGATCATGCGGCAAGCAAAGTACAGGCCCTAATATCATGTGCACCCCATGCGCCCTGGCTTCGGCCGCGATAACATGCCCCGCCCGCTTTACCAAAGCAGTGTCCCAGGCTGACGATAGCTCCAATGGTATTGGGAACGATGTGCTCCCTTTTCCACTGTAACCGTGCAGCCCTTCTTCAATAAAAAGCACGGGAATACCCAGTCTCGTTTTTTCAACTGCAAATTTTTGAATCTTATTAGCGATATCAATATGACCAGGGTAAAGGTCATGGATGGACCCAATACCCGTATTTCCCATCATTTTGGCAGTTATCTCTTCGTTATATTCAGTTGCCTCATGCCCCTTAAAACCATATATTTCTTTACCTGAAAACATATCCAGCTGTGCAATCTTTTCTTTCACCGTCATTCTGCCAATTAAATCAGCAATACGTCTTTCAATAGGAAGGTTAGGATTCTTGTAAGGATAAACAGGCGCTATTCGTTCAATCTTAAAAGACAACGAACTTAGGATTAGCAATAAAAGAATATTAAATTTAATTAAATGATCCCTTTTTAAGGATTTATAATTGAACATTAACTTATATTTTAATTGGTTAAATTTTGAATGTCTGAAGGGCAATAGAACACTTGGGCGAAAAAGACCAGTTTCATAGATAGATAATAATATTTAACTCTCCGGTTATTGGTCTGTTAGTAAGGTCATGGCAATAGGTAATTAATGACAGCAGTTTTAATCATAGATTATCAGTTATGACATTATAGATAGTTTTTAAATTTTTATCTGACTGGTATGTTTACAATTGTTCTTATCCGGATTTAATCGACGGTTATTATAATGGCTTTATATAATTCATAGGATAAATTAAGCCGCGTGCTATTAATAATAGTATAATATTTGATTAATAACCGGGTTGATTTGTTATTTATTTCTGCCAAATCATAAGCAGCCTTTAATTGTCCGCTTTAACGGCTGCAATAATTGATATAATTCACCCAAGTTGCCAAAAATATTGAGGTAGCTGTCCGGGTATTTTAAATTTTATCCGCAGGTGATAAACAACTTGAGTGTTGTTTCCAGATCATCAGGTTTATTCGAGAATTGAATGAAAATCTTTTCTAAAATCTTCGCCGTAGATAACTTTATACTCTTTCATAAAGTATTCGAAGGTATTTTTTGCTAATGAGTGTTTACCTAATGAAGATAAAGCTTTGCATTTTAATATCATAGCCTCCTCATTAACTGGGTCAAAGTAAGAGATATCATTAGCCAGCTTAATCACAAACTCTGGGTCCTCTGCTATTTGAATACCGTTTGCAAACCTAATGTAGGAATCAATGATCTCGTTAGATACTTCAGATTTAAAAGCATCCAGCCATTCATATTCAATGTTTGATAAAAAGTTACCTCTGCGTGTAATATTAGTTAGCTGAATTATTTTTTGACTATTCAACTTATTTTTGTCCGATACGATATTCAAATAATTATGGTAATCAACTAGTATTGCATTATAATCTATTTCAATCTTCCAGTAGCCTGTGTCTTTCGATAGATGGCAGTGTCCCATTTTATCAAGCAATGATTTAAGCTTGGCGATATTTACTGATCTATTGTTACGGGCGCTTTCTTTTGATTTATCAAACCACAGTATTTCGTTCAACTTTTCAGAGCTTACTCCCCTGTCAAGCTTTACCGAATACAGCAAAATAACCAGGAACAACTCTTTTAGCAAAGGCGTGAAATATTTGGTTATTTCATTCCCTTGCGGAGTAAAAAGCTGCAGATCGCCAAATAAAAAAATAGCATTCTTGTTGCTGTTCCTGTTATGGTCGTCTTGAGTGCTTATAAATTCCGAGTCTATGGGAAGTGCGGATATCCGTGCTTCACCAGAATTTGATAAAACAGGTTGCAATAGCACAGTTTTTTTATGTCTATAGACAATTATATAAGCAGCTATGATCAGGATAATCAGGCAACTCGCGCCTATCCATAAAAAGTAATAGGGATGAGCGATTTCCGGAGCATAGGCAAGCAAAGGCTCAGGTGGATTTAACAGCGAATAGATCTTGATCCTGGTTTGTTCATTTTCCTTGAAAAGCGTAACCGCTAAAAATTTGTTACTGTTTTGGAAATAACACAGATCTGCAAATGAATGTATGTCATTAAAGAGGTAAGGAATTGTATCACCCACCAAATGATAATCGGCCTTATCTAAAGAACCTTTTATCAGCTGCAGGTTTGAGTTAAATTTATGCTGGGGATAAATAAGGCCATAGTATGATTTGTCTTTCGTGTTTATCACCAGGGAGTTGGCAAATACAAAATCTCCGTTCTTTACATCAATGTTAAACAGTTTTTTAAACGATTTATCTTTTACCGTAAACCGCATCATATCATACAAATTACGGGGGTTCACTATTTGCTGGCCCGAGGCGCTGCCGTATCCGCCTATTATATACGCAGTATCACCTGTTGCGTTAGTTCCTAATCCCGCCAGATAGCGCGGGGTAAATGTATCTCCCCTGTTTTTAATGTGTTGCCAAGTTTTGGTAATCACGTTATAACGCTTAACACTATCCTTATAAACCAACTGTCCATATCCGCCTATAGTATATATGGAGCTATCGGTTTTACAAAAAAATTTATTTGGGTGCCCATTATTAGTCGCTATGTTTTTGAAGCCTTTGTCCCATCGCTGATCTTTAAGATCATAAGTGCCAACAGCCATCTGATCAATATAAAGGTAATACAGTTTGGTGTTACTAAAAAGGGACATATCTCCCGGCACAAGGGATTGTCGGCCCGAACGGTAGGCCATACTTTTTAGCTGCGGAGTTTTATTTATCGAGTAAGTTACTAGTGAGTCCTGCGTGATAATATAAACCACTTCATTGGTAGCGTCAAAAGCTATACTTGCATCCCCTGGCACAGTAAATTCGTTCTCCATTTGCCAGTTACGATGGCGGGCTTTTATCCACAAAGGATTAGTTACAGTTCCGTTGTTTTGGCTTACCAATTCATTTGCTGTGTTACCCTGCCACTCATTAAGCGGCCAATTGAATAACAGTTTGCTGTCTTGTAAAACCTTTATATCCCTTAGTTTGAATGGCGGAAGATCAGTAGTTTGATACTTATGATAAGCGTTCGCACCGAAAAGTAACTTATAGTTTGTACTTTGTTTCAGATGAACGCCAGACTCGGTAAACGATTCGAGACCGGAAAATACCGTGATACGATCATTCTTATAATCTATAAGCAGTCTCAGTTTGTTCCAGTGCTCAAACAATAGCCTATTATCTATATTGAAAGATATTTTTGAGAGCCGTTCTCCTATGATGATTTTAAAATGCCGGGTGTTGGCCTGGTTATCATATACAAGGTCGATATTTTGATTTTCTTTACTAACAAGCCTTAGTATATAACCAAAATAAGTTTCGTGATTGGGGATAAAAGACAAGTCAAAAGAAACTTCAAGATTAGCTTTTGCAGAAACGTTATTAAGATTGAGCGCCAAAGTAGTCCGTTTATCCTGTACTACTTCGTGACTTTGAAAGCCAAGACCATAAGACTGGCCATAACTGCCCTTGCCAGGCAGTACTGCTACAAAAAGTAAAGAAACTATCGCTTTAAAATAACACGAAATTAATTTCATTCAGTTTAGGCTAAGAATTTTCGGTTCAGAAACAATGAAAACACCTAAGATAGTATATTATTCTAAAAATCCAGTTAACGGCTCATAAACCCGGTATGGCATTGGCTGCTTATAATTAATCCAAAATTATGAGGATAATCAACATTTCACAACGAGGTTATTATCTTAATTGGCCTGACAGAAAATTTAAGAGAAACAGTGAATTAATTCATAATTAATACTTTTTTAAGTGTACCTCATTTTATTTGCGATATAATAAGCAGTTAACTAAAACGCTTATCCAGTTAATTATTATATGAAAATTAATTATCCATTATCCGTAATTTTATTTTTTTGCCTGACTTTAACCACCAGGGCACAAACAAAGCACAGTAAAAACACGCTTTACCCAACTTACAAGGGCTTAATAATGGCCGGTTACCAGGGATGGTTCA
>JAQBNY010000204.1 GCA_028288315.1 Mucilaginibacter sp. | reverse complement strand
AAGCTTATTCATGGTATTTTTACAAAAATTTTAAGCAGTGTTAATAAATGATTAAAAAATTACACGAGAAGATTGCCCAGTTCCAGGATGCAAATATGATCCGGGCACAGGGACTGTATCCTTTTTTTAGGCCTATAGAATCCGGCCAGGATACTGAAGTTATGATTGATAATCAGCGTGTTTTAATGTTTGGTTCTAACTCCTATCTGGGGCTTACAAGTCATCCAAAAATAAAAGAGGCTACAAAAAAAGCAATTGACAAATATGGTTCTGGCTGCGCCGGATCAAGATTTTTAAACGGCACACTTGATATTCATATAGAATTAGAGAACCGTTTAGCAACTTACGTTGGTAAACAAGCTGCAGTTTTATTCAGTACCGGTTTCCAGGTTAACCTGGGGGTATTATCATGTATTACCGGGCGGAATGATTATTTAATACTTGACGAATATGACCATGCCTCTATTATTGATGGCAGCCGTTTATCGTTCTCAAAGGTTATTAAATATGCTCACAATGATATGCAGGACCTGGAGCGCAAGCTTAGCATTCTGCCTGAAGAAGCTGTTAAAGTAATTGTTGTTGATGGCATCTTTAGTATGGAGGGTGATATTGTTAAATTACCTGAGATTGTTGAGCTTGCTGATAAATATGGTGTTAATATTATGGTTGACGATGCACACAGTTTAGGTGTAATTGGCCATAATGGTTCAGGTACAGCATCACACTTTGGCTTAACTGATAAGGTAGACCTGATCATGAGCACCTTTAGTAAATCACTTGCATCACTTGGTGGTTTTATAGCCAGCGATTATGAGACTATTGATTACATTAAGCATCGTGCACGTTCATTAATGTTTAGCGCGAGCATGACACCAGGCTCTGTAGCCAGTGTATTAGCCGCTTTAGATATTATTGAATCTGAACCAGAGCGAATTCAAAAACTTTGGGATAACACTAATTATGCTGTTAAATTATTAACAGATGAAGGTTTTGATATTGGTGCAACAGAAAGCCCAATATTACCTATATATATACGTGATAACGCTAAAACTTTTCAAGTAACTAATTACCTGCAAAAAGCAGGTGTGTTTGTAAACCCGGTTGTATCACCGGCCGTCCCTTCAGATTCATCTTTACTTCGTTTTTCATTAATGGCTACTCATACATTTGAGCAAATTGATGAAGCGGTTGAAAAACTGATAGCAGCATTTAAAGCTGTGGGAGTAGAGAATAATACACTAAAAGAGAAAATATAAATCACCACATATTCTTAACCTTATCGATGCCACGCAAGTGGCATCATCATTTAAGCCCCCCCCTCAATTAGTAATGAAAAACATTATTCCGGTCAAGTCAAAAAAAGAACTTGGCTCTTTTATCGATTTTCCTCATGACCTTTACAAAGCCGATCCAAATTATGTACCGGAATTATTTATTGCTCAAAAGGACCTGTTAACCACACATCCTTTTCACAAGCACTCATCACTGCAAACATTTTTAGCTTATGATGGCGATAAAGTTGTTGGCCGTATAGCCGCAATTTATAATACCAATCATAACGAGTTTAATAATGTTAATGATGGCTTTTTTGGCTTTTTTGATTGTATTAATGATCAGGAAACGGCTAACCTGCTTTTTGATACCGCTATTAGCTGGTTAAAAGAAAAGGGGGCAGAAACTATTACCGGCCCGGTTAACCCATCAACTAATGAAACTTGCGGTTTACTAATTAAAGGTTTTGATAAGCCACCTGTGGTGATGATGACCTATAACCCGGAGTATTACATTGCTCTGTTAGAAAACTACGGCTTTAAAAAGCAAACCGACTTATTAGCGTGGTACTGGGAAGGCGGCAACTACAACGATAAATCTTTACAGCTGCTTGATAAGCTACAGGATCGTTTAACCCGTAACAGCGGAATTACTATCCGCAAAATAAACCTGAAGAATTTTAAACAGGAGGCTGATGCCCTACGCGATGTATATAATAAAGCATGGGATAAAAACCTTGGCTTTTTCCCGATGACCAACGAGGAGTTTGACTACACCGCAAAAGACCTTAAAATGATATTAGATCCTGATTTTGCACTTGTTGCTGAACAGAACGGTAAAATTATTGGTTTTGGTGTTGCCATACCGGATATAAATCAAATACTGCGTACAATTAAAAAAGGCCGCTTGTTGCCAACAGGTATCTTTAAATTGCTGCTTAACAAAAAGAAGGTTACCGGTATACGTATTATGCTGTTAGGTGTAATTGATGGTTACCGCAAAATGGGTATTGAAGCTTGTCTTTATGGTAGCATTATTAAAGAGTACAGGCGCAAAGGGTTAAAATATGCCGAAGCATCATGGACGCTTGAAAAGAATGACATGGTAAACCGTGCTATTGAAGCTATCGGAGGCGATCAGTATAAAACATACAGAATATATCAAAAAGGCATATAACTCCTGTATAATTAATCAATATTATCCTCAATTTTCATCTGCTCGTAATCTTTGTAAAAATACTTGCAGTCATCGCCTGAAAAGCGATTTATTTGCGGGGCAATAAAATAAAGGTAAACCTGTTAAGATTGGCGTATACGCCAGACTTAATTAAGCCGAATATTTAATTGCGCAAAATTAATGGCTTATGCTATTATCTGTTAAAATAAAAACTAAAATGGAAATCATGATGAGCTAACACTCAAAATGGTTAAAAACAATTTACTAAATGAAAATCAACATTAAACCTGCTAACGGCAAGCTTGGTATTTTAATTCCAGGTTTAGGAGCTGTAGCTACTACATTAATTGCCGGCGTTGAAGCCGTGAAAAAAGGTATATCACAACCTGTAGGTTCATTAACTCAAATGGGAAGTATCCGTTTGGGTAAAAGAACAGAGAACCGTCATCCAAAAATTAAAGATTTTG
>JAQBNY010000200.1 GCA_028288315.1 Mucilaginibacter sp. | reverse complement strand
AAATTACTTAAATGCCATTTATATCAGCAGTAGCCAAAATTGATCTTCCGGATAAGGTTATCCAACAAGAAGTAAAAGAACAAGCCCGGGCAATGTTCTCGGTAGATTTTCCGCAGGTTGACAGGCTGATACAAGCCTTTGACAATACAGGTATAGCTACCCGTAACTTTGTTAAGCCACTAAGTTATTATACCGAAACCACCACCTTTAAGCAGCGCAATGATGAATACATAAGGTTGGCTTTGCAGTATTCTGTAGATGCTATTAACTCGGTTGTTGTTAAAGCCGGTATTGATAAAAGCGATATAACCGATATTCTTTTCGTATCAACAACCGGACTTGCCACGCCAAGCATGGATGCCCTTATTATTAATCAGCTACAATTAAACCCGCACATTAACCGTACACCTGTTTGGGGGTTAGGATGCGCAGGCGGGGTAGCGGGCATGGCTAAGGCCAACATGGCAGCAAAGGCCAATCCAAATGCGGTTGTACTGCTGGTAGCGGTAGAGCTGTGCTCATTAACACTTATAAAAAGCGATTATAGTAAAAGTAATTTCATTGGTTCCAGCTTGTTTTCTGATGGAGTAGTGGCCTGCATTGTTAAAGGTGATAACCATACATTACCTGCAAAACAAATAACATTTGAGGCAACAAGCAGTAAGCTATACTATGATTCGCTTGAGGTAATGGGCTGGCAATTTCAGGAAGATGGTTTTAAGGTAGTTTTCTCTAAAGACATTCCTACATTTATTAATACCAACATAAGTGCAGATATAAACGAATTTCTGAACAGGCAAGGATTAGAGCTGAGCGATATTAAAAACTTTATATTTCATCCGGGAGGTAAAAAAGTATTGGATGCTTATGTTGATGCTTTGCAGGTGCAAGGAGACTTTTTAAAATATACCCGCGAAGTAATGACTGATAATGGCAACATGAGCAGCGTAACAGTTTTATACGTGCTTGAAAAATTCATGACGCGGGGTTATGCCGATGGTTACGGACTAATGCTGGCTATGGGCCCCGGTTTCAGTAGCGAAATGGTGCTTTTAAAAATGAAAAACTAAACCTCATGACTTTTATATTTTTTATCAGTTTCCTTATCATACAGCGCTTAGCTGAATTATACGTATCCTCAAAAAACGAAAAGTGGCTGCTCAGGAACGGCGCTATTGAATATGGGAAAGAGCATTACCCTTACATTGTGTTGCTGCATACGCTTTTTATTATATCGTTAATAGCAGAATACATTTGGCGTACAGATGCGGAGGCTAACTACTTTTTCATCGTTTTATTTTTTGTTCTCATTATTATTAAAGTGATGGTAATATCAACTCTTGGCCATTACTGGAATACTAAAATTTATAAAGTGCCAGGCACACGGCCCGTTGCAACCGGTATTTACAAATACATAAAGCATCCCAACTACATTATTGTTATCTGCGAGATAGCTATTATCCCGTTAGCTTTCCATCTGTATTATACGGCGGTTATATTTACCATTCTTAATGCCATAATGCTAACTGTAAGAATCAAAAAAGAGAATGAAGTTTTAGCAATGTGATAAGTAAAGATGTATTTTGCCAAGCCGAGTGACCGTTATTACACGGCGTCCCGCTGCAGTATGTATTCAAATATATATCGGACGGCTTATATTACTTTAATTAGCACATCCATTTTAATGTTACAATAATAAATACTTATTTTGCTGCGTATGCAAAAAAACTACTTCCCGGCTGTGGGCAAATATATATTAGTACTAACAATTGTTGTTTTATTTACTGACTTTGCAAAAGCGCAATCGGTATATCTGCCGCAGTCTTACCAGTTTTACCAAAAGTTTAATGCCGATATCTATTCCAAAAGCAATTCGCTGCATACTTCACTAAGGCCGTTTTTAATAGACAGCTCAATCAATACAAGATATAATCAGCTCATGAATTTAGGGGTTGATACCAACCGAAAAAGCTGGGTGTCGCGTAAACTGTTTAATGAGCATTTGTTTCAAATAAATGCAAAAGAATACACCTTTTATGGTGATTTCCTGTCTGAAAACATTGCCGGGTATGATTTTAAGGACCCAAATACCCAGCCTGCTTATTTTAAACCAATAGGTGTGGTGTTTAAATCAAAATTGGGCGTTAATACCCGTGGGTTCCAGTTTGGCGGTACCGTTGGCGACAAATTTTCCTTTTATACCAGCGGCTATGAGAACCAGGCGGTTTTTCCGTCATACTATAAAAAGTATGTTGATAGTTTAGGCTTTGTACCCGGCCAGGGGTATGACCGCAGCTTTGGCAAAACCACTAAAGATTATTCATATGCAACGGCCATCTTATCTTATACACCCATTAAACAACTGAACATTACTTTAGGGCAGGACAAAACTTTTATTGGTGATGGTTACCGGTCGCTTTTGTTATCGGATTATTCTGCTAATTATCCGCTGTTGCGCTTAACGGGCAATGTGGGCCGTGTGCAGTATATGATGATGTGGACTTATCTGCAGGATATGAACGAAAAGAAGTTTGATACCTTTGGTAGTAACCGCCGTAAATGGGGCTTATTCCATTATCTTGATTACAACGTGAATAACAGTCTTTCCTTCGGATTTTTTGATGCAGTGATCATACCCGAAGCCGATTCAACGGGTAATCGCCGCGGTTTTGATGTTAACTTTGTTAACCCGCTAATATTTATACCAGGTTCGGGTTCATCGGCGCAGCCGGCTAATACATTGATAGGCTTTACAGGTAAATATAAAGTGTTTGATAAAAATGCCATATACGGCCAGTTATTGATAGATCAGCTAAAGTCAAGCAGCGCAGGAGGTAACAGGACCGGTTTTCAATTAGGAGTTCGCGGGGCGGATATATTTGGTGTAAAAGACCTGAACTATATTTTTGAATATAACACCGTAAAGCCCAATACTTATTCCAGCAATCAAACAATTACTTATTATACCTACTATGGCGAACCATTGGGCGACCCGCTGGGTGCAAACTTTAAAGAGTGGACAGGTATAATGAATTATTCTGCGGGTAGGTTTGATTTTCAAGGGCAGTTAAATTACTCCAGATATGGGTATGATGGTACTGTTTTTGATTATGGAAACAACGCAGCATTACCATCCAATCCAGTATCCGGTAAAACACCTTTGGGCCCGGGTGTTACCACCAGCGTAAAATATGCCGAGGGTACAGTGTCATTTATTGTAAACCCCAAATATAATTTCCGTTTTGAATTGGCCGGCCTTTACCGCGACGAAAAGACTGCGCTGGGCAGCAAAAAAACTGCGATGATATCTTTTGGATTGCGTACAACTTTCCGGAATTTGTATCATGATTTTTGATAGGTGAACTTATCGGAGACTAAATCCTCTTTAATTGGAAAAATACTGCAATTTTTTGTATGAAAATGTAAAGAAAGCGGTATCAATCCGTATCTTTTATCAATACGGATTTCCATTTCGTTAACAGCCTGCAAACTGCATTTTCCAAAAATCTATTTATCTTTGATTTTGCATTTGGTTAAAATGCAATCTCTCAATTACAATTATGGCTACAGAAGTTAAGTGCCCAAACTGCGGACATGGGTTTCCCATTGAAGAAGTTATGGCCGAGGAATATAAGCAGCAGCTTAGGCTAAAAATGCAGGATTATACCCGTCAGAAAGAAGATGAATATCGCAAAAAAGATGAAGAATTTGCTCTTAAAGAGCAGCAACAGCAGCAGGCTTTTGAACAGCGCCTTGCTGGCGAAAAAAAAGCCCTGCAGCTAACCCTGGAAGAGAACTTGCGCAAATCTATTGCTTCAGACTTTGAAAACCAGTTGCTTATGCTGCAAAATTCTGTAAATGCCAGTGCCGAAAAGCTTAAAGAGTCTCGCCAGAAAGAGCTTGAATTTATGCAGCGTGAGCAATCTCTCAAACAAAAAGAAGAAGAGCTGGAAATTGCCCTGCAGCGCAAATTACAAGAGCAGCGAGCCGAACTTACCGAGCAGATACGTAAGCAGGAAACCGAAAAACACAGCATAAAAGATACCGAACACCAGCTAAAGGTGAAAGAAATGGAAAAGCAGCTGGAAGATCAAAAAAAGCTGGTTGATGAAATGAAACGCCGCGCCGAACAAGGATCAATGCAGTTACAGGGTGAGGCTCAGGAGCTTATACTTGAAGAGCAGCTGCGCAGCTATTTTCCCTTTGACGTGATTAGCGAAGTGGGCAAAGGTGTACGCGGGGCAGATTGTGTGCAAACCGTGCGTAACCAGTTTGGGCAGGAATGTGGCCGTATTATTTATGAAAGCAAGCGTACCAAAGATTTTTCGCCGGAGTGGATAGAGAAGCTCAAGAAAGATATGCGAGCAATGGGCGTTGATGTTGCCGTAATTGTAACCCAATGCTACCCAAGAGGAATGGATTGCTTTGGAGAAAAAGACGGGGTATGGATATGTAGTTTTGATGAGGTAAAGGCAGTGTCTTACATCTTGCGTGATGGAGTAATTAAGCTGGCCAATCTGGCAAAATCACAGGATAATAAGGGCGATAAAATGCATCTGCTGTATGATTATCTTACAAGCAGCGAATTCTCTGAGCAGTGGAAAGCTATTCGGGAGGGTTATATGAGTATGCGTATCTCCATACAAAAAGAACGTGATGCCATGGAAAAAATGTGGAAAGCCCGCGAAAAACAATTAGAAAAAGTATTGCTTAACGCTGCCCATATAAAAGGATCAATTGAGGGCATTGCCGGTAATGATATGATACAGCTGAGTTTGGGTGATGATGAGGATGATGCGTTGCTATTAGAATAATTTTTTGTACAAATAAAATTTATTATATTTACGATTATAACCCCCCTTTATAGACCGTTCCGTTCCCTTTTTTTGCTTGTCTCATTTTGTTTATTGTAAAATGATTAAAATTATATTGGCCGAAGATCATAATGTGGTGCGTAACGGTATTCACTCTCTTTTGGATAAAGAGAAGGATATACAGGTTATTGCCGAAGCCACCAATGGTAAAATGGTCCTGCAAATATTAAAGGACGGCCGCATTCCTGATATTATACTTGCAGATATCAACATGCCAGAAATGAGCGGCATGGAAATGGTAGCACAAATATCACAAGCTTATCCTAAAATAAAAGTGATCATGTTATCAATGCTTGATCATGAAAAATATATTATGCAGGCATTTAAGGCAGGCGCTACAGGCTATATTTTAAAAAATGTTGACGCCAATGAACTTGTGTTTGCTATAAGGCATGTATGTACATCAAACGATAAATACATTTGTAATGAACTTTCATTAAGGCTGCTTGATAAATTAATGCACGCTCCCGATACCAATTTTGAAGTTGAGGATCTTGACATTACCAAGCGCGAGGTGGAGGTATTAAGCCTGATAGCCGAAGGTTATACCAATCAGGAAATTGCTGATAAGCTTTTTACCAGTAAGCGCACCATTGAAGGCAACCGCCAAATGCTTATTGAAAAAACAGGTACACGAAACACAGCGGCTCTCATCCGCTATGCAATATTGAACAATATCATAAGCTAATTGCTATTTCCCGAAGTTGAGAATGCGTATTTATTCCTATATAATCAGGTAGTTATACTTAGTAGGTATTTAATTTCTTTAACAAGATTTGTATTACTAATACGTTGCCAGATGAAAGCTATCCTCACTCGCTCAGTTATTAGGTTTCTTGTGTTGCAGGGCTATAGGTACTGTTTGTCAAAAACCGAAAGTATTCAAAAGAATGATGCATCGGTGTGTATCACGCTAACGCCTATAAGGTCAAGGCCGGCAACACGTTTTTTGCCACAAGGGTATGATACCTATTTCGCATAATGCATGAACCGCTGCAAATGGCTGATGGGATTGATGACACAGAAATATTAGTGAACCTGAATGATTATGACCTTAAAAAGTATAAGGGAAGTATAAGTATTGTTTAAAAAAATTAAAATATATTATGACAAAGCGTTTACTGATTTTGGATGATGACAAAGACATTCTGGATGTTATGTGCGAAATTTTTAGTGGTGAGGGGTATGAGGTAAAGACCATTGAAAATGCTGATAATATACTCAATGATATAAAATATTACCACCCTGATATTATATTGATTGACTATATTTTAAAAGGTATAAATGGTGGTGAAATATGTCATCAGATAAAAACAAATGTTGCAACATGCACCATACCAGTAATTATAGTTACAGCTTATTCAAGAGTAATTAACTCTTTAGGGGATTATGGTTGCAATAGTTTTGTATCTAAACCATTTGAAGTTACCGAGCTTGTTCAACAAGTAAATGAATTACTCAATTATGAAAAAGTTTAAAAAGGGGTATTTATAACATTGCTAAACGGGTATTTATACGGAAGATAATTAAAAGTTATAATCCAAAATTGCATGGTACTATTATCTCACAAAATATTAAAAAAATGCTAAGTAACACCGGAATAAACAAGATCATACTATTAGGACAGATATATCAGGAACCGCAACTGGATACAGTTGCCGATAAACAAAAATTTTTGTGCTTCACTCTTGTTACTAATGAAGTAATTAAAAAGGGACATGACAATGTTGAACATAAAGAATATCATAACATAAAAATTCCTGAAAAGCTCATTACACAAGATACATTATACCTTGGGCTAGGACAAACACTTTACATTGAAGGTAAAATTCAAACCACATCATTTATAGATGATAAACACATAAAAAGATATAATTTAGAAATATTAGCTAATAAAATAGATGTATTGAGCCCAGAACCGTCAACTGCTTGACAATAAGTATAAAATAATTGGAATTATTCGGTAAATTTGAACAGAATTTGCCGAGACTTAAAGAAAACACAATTACCAAAGCCGGGCTAGCCCGGCTTATTTTTTGATGTTAATTAAAACACACCGTAATGCCGTATTACTCGATGCTTACTTCATGTAAATGTATGGCCAATTGTTGGTGATTCTGAAATAAATTCAGTATCGGTTTATCACTCAATTGCTACCTTTCATAAAAAATCTTACTTTTACCGCTTTATCATCGGGATAGATCCCCCGTAATCTATGGCAGATATAACAGCATTGTCGCAACAGGCTTTACAGCTTTTACAACAATTAATTTCTATACCATCTTTCAGTAAGGAAGAAGACCGTACAGCCGATTTGATAGACCAGATTTTGCAGCAGCATGGTGTAACAACACACCGTAAGCTCAACAATATTTGGGCATGGAACAAATTTTTTGACGCTGCCAAGCCTACTATATTGCTTAACTCGCATCATGACACCGTTAAGCCCAACTCCGGCTACACACGGGATCCATATGATGCCAAAATTGAGGATGGTAAACTATACGGATTAGGTAGTAATGACGCCGGCGGCTGCCTGGTATCGCTTATTGCGGTATTCCTTTATTTTTATGATAAGCAGGATTTAAAATATAATTTTTGCCTGGCTACTACCGCCGAGGAAGAAATATCAGGCGTAAACGGCCTGGAGCTGATTATTCCAGACCTGGGCAAACTTGATTTTGGTATAGTAGGGGAACCAACCCAGATGGACCTTGCCATTGCCGAACGTGGATTAATGGTGCTGGATTGTGTTGCACATGGCAAAGCCGGACATGCCGCCCGCGAAGAAGGCGATAACGCCATTTACAAAGCGCTGGCAGATATTGAATGGTTCCGTAACTTTAAGTTCCCTAAAGAGTCGGAGGTATTTGGTCCAATAAAAATGTCAGTAACCATCATTAACGCAGGTTCGCAGCATAATGTAGTGCCTGCAACTTGTACTTTTACGGTTGATGTTAGGGTAACCGATGCCTATCGTAATGAGGAAGTGCTGGAGATGATTCGCCAGCATGTAAGCTGCGAAGTAAAACCACGTAGTATCCGCCTTAAACCGTCATCAATAGATAAGAATCACCCGTTTGTACAGGCAGGTGTATCACTTGACCGCACCACTTATGGTTCACCAACAACATCAGATCAATCCTTACTGGACATCCCGTCAATAAAAGTAGGTCCGGGTGATTCAGCTCGTTCTCATATGGCCGATGAATTTATTAATGTTGATGAAATAGGCGAAGGGATTCAACTGTATATACAGATGCTGAGTAAGATAGTTTGATTTTAGATTTACGATTTTTCAGTCGCTCGGCTCCAGGCGAGCGACTGCAATAATATTGGGGAATAAACCACCTTAACATCCATCAAAACATACCATTTACTAACACCATTTAATTTTATATTTGCACCATGAGCAAATTATGGCAAAAAACCACAAACGTTAATAAGCTGGTTGAAAACTTTACCGTTGGCCGGGATCGTGAGTTGGACAGGCAAATGGCCGCTTTTGATGTACTGGGTTCACTTGCCCATACTACCATGCTGCAATCTATAGGTTTGATGGGCGCTGATGATCTGGTATTGGTGCAACGCGAGCTTAAAGCCATATATGCCGATATTGAACAAGATAATTTTACAATAGAAGATGGTGTTGAGGATGTGCACTCACAGGTAGAGATGCTGCTCACCCAGCGTATTGGCGATGCGGGTAAAAAAATTCATAGTGGCCGCTCACGTAATGATCAGGTTCTGGTAGATCTGAAATTATTTTTCAGGCACCAGCTGCAGCAGGTTGTTCAAGAAACCGATAAATTATTTCGCCAGTTAATAGAACTGAGCGAACAACATAAAGATGTTTTGTTACCCGGCTATACCCATTTACAGGTAGCCATGCCATCATCATTTGGCCTATGGTTTGG
>JAQBNY010000195.1 GCA_028288315.1 Mucilaginibacter sp. | reverse complement strand
TAATTAATGCGGTAAGGGATGTGCGTAATCTGTTACCGCCTATAGATTGCAGTGCTATAGCGATATTTTCTTTATAGGTTGTTTTTACCGGCATGCCATAAATATAAAAAAACTTGACGGTATGACTCTAAAGCATAGCGGTTTGTTACAGCTGACTTTCATTTAATTATCTGCAAATTCAATGATGGTTGTGCATATAAAAAACAAATGTTAATTTCAGCTTTAACTAATAGGTAAACCATGAAAAAAATTCTATTACTGTTTGTAACATCCGTTGGTTTAGTTGTGTTAAGTTATGCCCAATCAATTACTACATCTCAACAACTTCTAACGCTTAACCGTGTCCAGCTTAATCAAAATTCTATTGTTAAAGATTCAAGCGGAGCGGTGTATCCGTATATCATTTGGAGCACGATGATGAGATCAGGCGATTACTCGTTACGCAGTAAAAACTTTGGAGCTGATTCGGCAGTATTCTTTTTAGTAAAAAGAACACAGCAGCAAAAAGATGCTTTATTTGCCAATATGCCTAAGCCTGCCGAAAGCGACCGCTTTAAAACAGGTGATAAATTTTCGGCCTTTAAAGAAAAAGATATGAATGGCGAAAAGCTGGACACAAAAACAATGGCTGGTAAAGTGATAGTACTTAATTTTTGGTTTATAGGGTGCCCGCTCTGCCGCGCGGAAATACCAGATTTGAATGCTATTGCCAACCAATATAAAGATAATAAGGATGTATTATTTATTGCTGTATGCCTTGATGAGGCATACGACATAAAAGATTTTTTAAAAACTCATCCTTTTAATTATCGTATCATTGACAATGGCCGGTATACTGCCAATAAATACGGCGTCCGCTTATATCCTACTAATGTTGTAATTGATAAAGAAGGTAAAATTGCTTTTTCAAGTGTAAGTAACCAACCGGCTAACCCTTATTGGATTAAAAAAACAATTGAAGAAAGTTTAGCCGCAAAATAACCGAACAAAAAAAGGCCTGCCGAAGCAAGCCTTTTCAAAATTTATATAAAATTATATTTATACCGAGAATGAAGTTCCACAACCGCAAGTGCTGGCAGCATTAGGATTGTTAAAGGTAAAACCACGTGCATTCAATCCATTTTGGAAATCTATCTGCATACCTGCTAAGTACATGCCATGTGCTTTATGCATATAAACAACCAAACCGTCTATTATAAATTCCTGGTCGCCGTCTTTCTTTTGGTCAAAGCCTAAAACATAGCTCATGCCCGAGCATCCACCACCCTCAACGCCTATGCGCAGACCAAAGTCATTGGTTAGTTCTTGCTGGTCTCTTAATTTAAAAAGTTCTTTTACAGCACCTTCAGTAAAGGTAACCGGTGCATTTAAGTTTTCAAAAGTAGCGCTCATCTTATTTTTAATTAACTATCCAAATATAATCTAAAATTCGGATTTTTGCAGCGACCTTAATATTTATGACCTCTGCCTAACATTCAGAATATGATACTATACGACTTACTATTAGATATTTTAAAATATACAGTTGCCGGCATAAGCATAGTATATATTGCATTTTATCTGTTTAAACCCTACCTGGATAAATCAAACAATCTTCAATTCCTTGATCTTAAAAAGGCTATAAACGGCCAAACCTTGCCCTTACGCTTGCAAGCGTATGAGCGCCTGGTATTATTTACCGATAGAATCAATCCTTCCAATTTATTAATACGCCTAAATGGTAACGGGTACACCGCTGCCGAGCTGTATAGTTTAATAGTGGCCGATATCCGTAACGAATATCAGCACAACGTAACCCAGCAAATTTATGTAAGCGATCGCGCCTGGATGGTAACAAAACGTGTTAAAGAAGATACCCTGAGCCTGGTGAACAACGCGGTAAAGGCCCTGCCCGAAACTGCAACCGGGTTGGATCTGGGCAAGTTTATACTGAACCATTTAAGCCGTTTGGAAGAAAACCCTTATGATATTGCCACTAACCTGATAAGGAAAGACCTGGAGGACCTGTTTTAATGAAACATAAAAAGCTCACCACCACTTCAGGCATTGAGGTTAAAGAGGTTTATACCCAACCCTCAGGCATGAATGAATTGCCTGGTGAATTTCCCTATACCCGGGGTATACAAAAAGATATGTACCGCGGCAAACCGTGGACCATGCGCCAGTACGCGGGCTTCTCAACCGCCGAAGAATCAAACAAGCGATACCATTATTTATTAAGCCAGGGCACCATGGGGCTTTCGGTTGCTTTTGACCTGCCTACCCAAATAGGTTATGATAGCGATCATGAACTGGCCGAAGGCGAGGTAGGCAAAGTTGGGGTAGCTATAGATTCTTTAAAGGATATTGAAATATTGTTTGCGGGCATAGAGTTGAAGGATATTACAACATCAATGACTATAAACGCTACCGCAGCCATATTGTTGGCCATGTACATCGCGTTAGCAAAAAAGCAGGGAGCCGATCTTAAACAACTATCCGGCACTATACAAAACGATATATTAAAGGAGTACGCCGCAAGAGGAACCTATATATATCCTCCTGCCCCATCCATGCGCCTTATTACCGATATTTTTGAGTATTGCAGCAAGGAAGTGCCCAAATGGAACACCATATCCATATCAGGCTACCATATTCGCGAGGCAGGCTCAACCGCGGTGCAGGAACTGGCTTTTACTTTGGCCAACGGTAAAACCTACCTAAAGGCCGCTTTAGATAAGGGGTTAGATATAAACGTATTTGCTAAACGCCTCTCTTTTTTCTTTAATTGCCATAATAATTTTTTTGAGGAGATAGCCAAATTCAGAGCGGCCAGAAGGATGTGGGCACATATCACTAAAAGCTTGGGCGCTACTGATACAGGCGCGCAAAAATTGCGTTTTCACACCCAAACGGGGGGCTCTACCCTCACCGCGCAGCAACCCATGAACAATGTAGTGCGGGTAACCATGCAGGCGCTGGCGGCGGTGTTAGGGGGCACACAGTCATTACATACTAATGGCTATGACGAAGCTTTATCCTTACCTACCGAGGCTGCAGCCAAAATAGCGCTGCGTACCCAGCAGATAATTGCTTTTGAAAGCGGAGTTACAGACACAGTAGACCCACTGGCCGGATCATACTTTATAGAAGCTTTAACCGATGAGCTGGAAGCCGCCGCGCAATTATATATAGATAAGATAGATGCTATGGGCGGTTCTGTAAAAGCTATTGAGCAGGATTATATACAACAGGAAATTGCAACATCGGCATATCAATACCAAAATGATATAGAAAGCGGCGAGAAGGTGCTGGTTGGAGTTAATCGTTTTACCCAACCAGAAGAAGTTGCTCAAAACGTTTTTAGGGTTGACGATTCAATAAGAAGGAAACAAATAGAAAAACTTATCCGTTTAAAGGGTGAAAGAAACAACAGTGATGTAAATAAGGCGCTGCAAAATTTAGCAATCGCCGCAAGAGGGAATGATAATCTTATGCCTTATATATTAACCGCAGTTGAGTGTTATGCAACATTGGGGGAAATAGCCGATATATTACGAAGTGTTTTTGGAGAATATTAACTTATTATCCCTATAAGTAACTTTTTAAACCAATTCTGAAGTGAGAATTAATCCACATTTTTTGCCGCAACAATGTTTAAACTTTGAAAAGTGCCATACAAAGCAACTGGTGCATAAAAACGCCATCTGCATGCGAAATATAGTGTTAATAACTTTAATATTTGCTATAATTAAGAGTAATTTTTATAAATATATTTCTTGAAATATATTTTTTTATCCGCTTTTTTTTAGAATATTCGATGTTCCGAAACGGCCGAAAAACCTGCCCGCTCGGAGACTGTAAATCAAGAGATTACTAATAACCTTATGGAAAAAACTTGTACTAACGTTTGGAATAGCTGCCTTCAAATCATAAAAGACAACATACCGGCACAAAGCTTTAAAACTTGGTTTGAACCAATTAAAGCATTGCGTATGGAAGGGAGCGTTTTGACAATTCAGGTACCAAGTTTATTCTTTTATGAATGGCTGGAAGAACATTATGTTGGGCTTTTGCGTAAAACAATAAAAAAACAATTAGGCGACGAAGGTCGTTTAGAATATAATATTGTTGTTGAACAATCATCAAGCAAGCCATACACAACAAATATGCCTTCTAACGGAAATGGTGCCGAAGCTA
>JAQBNY010000185.1 GCA_028288315.1 Mucilaginibacter sp. | reverse complement strand
CAATTATTATAGCATCAAATTGTGATTGTTTTGTTAAATTTGCTGTCATGGATGATGTTTCGCAAATATCAGAATTTGGAAAGATACTTATCTTTTTAATTACAGGTATCATACTGGTGGGTTTACTATTGGTAACCAATAGGTTTTTAGCGCCCAGTAATCCTAATTATGAAAAGCAAACATCGTATGAGTGCGGCGAAGAACCAACCGGCAGTGCATGGCTGCCTTTCAATTCACGCTTTTATGTAATAGCCCTTGTTTTTTTGCTGTTTGATGTAGAGATGGTATTTGTGTTTCCATGGGCAACCGTTTTTGGCAATCGCGAAATTATACAGCTTGACGAAAGGTGGGGGTGGGTATCGCTTGCAGAGATGTTTATCTTTTTAGGAATACTGATAGTGGGCCTTGCCTATGTTTGGCGTAAAGGCGACCTTGACTGGATAAAGCCAACTGTTGTTTTACCACAAACTGATAGCCTTGTGCCGCATTCGTTATATGAAAAATTAAATCTGGAGCAAAACAATTTCAAGGTGAAGGAATTTACTATGGAGGGAGCTGTAGTTGCAGCAACCAATGAACCGGCCCCTGTAACTTCTGAAGCTGCAGCTATAAAGAAACCAATGTTTAAACCAATATTTAAAAAGCCAGCTAATGACGCCTGATTTAACCAATGAAAGCGGTGGCGTAGTGGTCACCAAAATGAACGACCTGATGAATTGGGCACGTTTATCATCACTATGGCCTTTAAGCTTTGGTATAGCCTGCTGCGCTATAGAAATGATGGGTGCATTAGTCTCAACTTATGATCTGGATCGTTTCGGCGTTTTCCCAAGGCCATCTGCCCGCCAGGCAGATGTGATTATTATAGCCGGTACAGTTACCTTTAAAATGGCCGAGCGTATTAAAAGGCTTTATGAACAAATGCCCGAGCCTAAGTATGTAATATCTATGGGATCGTGCTCTAACTGTGGAGGCCCTTACTGGCAACATGGTTACCATGTGGTAAAAGGTGTTGACAGGGTAATACCTGTTGATGTTTACGTACAAGGCTGCCCACCCCGCCCCGAAGCCCTTATAGGTGCCATATTAGAACTGCAAAAGAAAATTGAACAGGAACAATTGATTGGGTAATAACATTAGGCATAATCATATGCTTTTATGACATACTCACTTTAATTAGCTTTAAAACATCATTGCCTGTTTTTAATTTTTCAAATAGCTCATCATGTAGTTGGTTACAATTAAGTGCACGCCATTCATAGCAAATGCTATTGGCAAATTTGTCCTTAAGTTCAGCAGCCACATAGTTGTCTTTAATTTCAAGGTTTAAATTAATCTGTTCAATAGGAGCAAAACAATAAGATGCGATTATCTTTTTTAGAATAATTTCATTAACCATGATGTTATGTTTATTTTATGCAATATTAGTATGCCAGCCGCCCTATTTCATGAGTGTTTTAACCCATTATAGAATGGTATTTTAGCGCTCATTATTTTCAGCGTCTTTCATGTTTACATTCAACATATTCCATTACATTTGTTACCTATGCAAAAAATTCTGGTAGCTAACAGGGGCGAGATAGCTTTACGTATAATGCGATCGGCCCGTGAAATGGGTATAAAAACTGTAGCGGTTTACTCTGCTGCTGATCGTGATGCATTGCACGTCCGTTATGCTGATGAAGCTATATTCATTGGCGAAGCGCCATCTAATCAATCATATCTTGTTGGTGATAAAATAATAGCTGCCTGTAAACAAACAGGTGCACAGGGCATCCATCCCGGTTATGGTTTTTTAAGTGAGAATGCTGCATTTGCCCGTCAGGTACGCGAGGCCGGACTAATCCTTATTGGCCCGTCGCCAGAGGCTATGGAAGTAATGGGTAATAAGTTATCGGCCAAAGCTGCTGCATTAAAGTACAACATCCCTATGGTGCCAGGCACTGAAGAAGCTATTACCAGTATTAAAGAAGCCAAGTTGCGTGCTGTTGAGGTTGGTTTTCCTATCCTGATAAAAGCGGCTGCCGGCGGTGGTGGCAAAGGTATGCGTATTGTAGATGCCCCTGCAGATTTTGAAGAGCAAATGAACCGTGCCGTGTCTGAAGCTATTTCGGCCTTTGGCGATGGTTCTGTATTTATAGAGCGTTACGTTTCATCGCCAAGGCATATTGAGATACAGGTTTTGGGTGATACGCATGGTAATATTGTTCATCTTTTTGAGCGTGATTGTTCCGTTCAGCGCCGCCATCAAAAGGTGATAGAAGAAGCGCCATCCTTTGTGTTAACTCCAGAGATACGCGCACAAATGGGTAAATGCGCGGTAGATGTGGCACGGTCTGTAAATTATACAGGTGCCGGTACAGTGGAGTTTATAATGGATGAGCAGTTAAACTTTTACTTTCTGGAGATGAATACCCGCCTGCAGGTGGAGCATCCTGTAACAGAATTTATAACCGGTATTGATCTGGTAAAAGAGCAGATCCGTATTGCGCGTGGCGAGGCCATTAGCTTCAAACAAGAAGATTTGAAGATTAACGGGCATGCCCTGGAACTTCGCGTTTATGCCGAAGACCCTGATAATGATTTCCTGCCTGATATTGGTACACTGCAAACCTATGTTACACCAAAAGGTCCAGGAGTGCGGGTTGATGATGGTTTTGAGGAGGGTATGGAAATACCTATCTACTATGACCCTATGATAGCCAAACTAATCACATATGGCAAAGACCGTACAGAGGCTATTGAACGTATGATACGTGCTATTGATGAGTATACCATTACTGGTATAACTACAACACTCGGCTTTGGCAAATTTGTAATGCAGCATGAGGCATTTACATCCGGCAACTTTGATACTCATTTTGTTAAAAAGTACTTTACGCCGCAATCCCTTAAAACCGGTAACGAAACCGAAGCGCTTATAGCGGCTTTAGTTATGGAGAAACTGTTAACAGCTAAAAAAATTGCAGTAACTGAAACCGTTGGTTGTACAGAAAGCAATTGGGTTAAAAATAGGAGCTAGGCTCTTTCAAAGTCAAGGGGTTAGCAATAAGAGTCGATATCTAGTCAAATTAGATATTCAAAAGACACTCTATCCCTCAAAACTGAGTACATTTGCGGTTTGTAATACATTACTATGGCTAAAGTTTCTATCAACCTGGCAACAGGTTCAATACAAAAAGAAGATATAATTGTAGGCATTGATCTGGGTACTACTAATTCATTGGTGGCTTTTATTGATCCGGATAAAAATCCTAAGGTTATTAATGATACCGGTAAAGGCGTTTTAGTGCCATCTGTAGTGCATTTTGGTGAAACAGGCGATATAAAAGTAGGCAACGAAGCAAAAGAATTTCTGATAACAGATCCGCAGAATACTGTGTTTTCGGTTAAACGTTTATTAGGCCGCTCTTATGCTGATGTAAAGAACTATCAGAATTTTTTCTCTTACAAAATTATTGATGACGATAGCGAAAGCCTGGTGAAAATAAAGGTAGGCGATAAATTTTATACTCCTATTGAGTTATCAGGATTAATATTAAAGGAACTTAAAGAACGTGCCGAGCATGCTTTGAAAACCCCGGTTAACCGCGCCGTGATAACTGTGCCTGCCTATTTTAATGATTCGCAGCGCCATGCAACACGTGATGCAGGCAAACTGGCCGGACTGGACGTTTTGCGTATTGTGAACGAACCTACCGCCGCAAGTTTGGCTTATGGCATTGGTTTAAATCCAGAGGAAACCAAAACCATTGCGGTATATGATTTAGGCGGCGGTACATTTGATGTATCGATACTGCAAATACAGAATGGTATTTTTGAAGTATTATCTACCAATGGCGATACCTTTTTAGGCGGTGATGATTTTGACCGTGCTATTGCCGATTACTGGATAGAAAAGAACAATATAGATAAAGTTGCGCTGGCTAACAATCGTGAGCTTACACAAGAACTTCGTCTTAAAGCCGAAGAAGCCAAAAAAGCATTTGCCCACCAAAGTATCTTCAATGAAAAGATTGGCGATATATGGTGCACAATAGATCGTAATACTTTTGAAGAACTGATATTGCCTAAAGTGCAGCAAACCATTACCAGCTGTCAAAACGCCTTAAGGGACGCCAAACTAACCATTAGTGATATAGATGAAGTAGTAATGGTAGGGGGATCAACCCGTACGGCTTTGGTTAAAAAGATGGTTTCAGAATTTTTCGGTCGCCCTGTACATGATGATATTAACCCCGACGAGGTAGTTGCCCTGGGTGCTGCTATACAAGCCGATGTTTTGGCCGGTAACCGCTCAGATATTTTATTGCTTGATGTTACCCCGCTTTCTTTAGGTATTGAAACAATGGGTGGCTTAATGGATACTATTATCCCTCGCAACTCAAAAATTCCAACTAAAGCAGGGCGCCAGTACACTACTTCAAAAGACGGACAGGTAAACATGAAGATAGCCGTTTATCAGGGAGAGCGCGACCTGATAAACTAGAATCGTAAGCTGGCCGAGTTTGAACTGAAAGGCATCCCTGCTATGCCGGCTGGTTTCCCTAAGGTAGATATTAACTTTATACTGAATGCCGATGGGATATTAAAGATACAGGCTATTGAGCTACGATCAGGCGTTAAGCAGGAAGTGGAAGTTAAACCTGCTTATGGCATAAGTGATGAACTGGTTGAACAGATGTTGATGGATAGCATTACCCACGCTAAAGACGATGTGAGCGCCCGCATGCTTATTGAAGCTAAAACCGAAGCTGATCAAATGGTTTATACGGTTGAGCGTTTCCTTGAAAAGAACGGAACTCTGTTGAACGCCGAGGAAATAAGCAATACGCATATACATTTAGAGGCCCTAAAGGCAGCTTTGGCTACAGGAGACAAAGACCTTATTCATGCCAAAATTGATGACCTGAACAACTTTACCCGTCCATTTGCCGAGCGTGTTATGGATGTAGCTATTAGTACAGCTATGAAGGGTAAGAGTATAGAATAGTATAAGAGTATTGTTAAATAATAAATTCTAATTGTTTTGAAAAACACCTTCCATGTACTTTTACTATTAGTTTTTTTGGTATCAATTGGCAGTGTATCTGCAAGAAACCTTAAGCCGGATACCACCACTACCACTAATAATAAAGCTACCCTTGATACTGCCCGGTACGATTCTTTAATGACCCGGCTGGCCAAGGGTGATAAAACCGGAAAATGGCCTGTTAAAAAAGCGCCTTACCCATTGCCCGGAGCTATTTTACCTTTTAATAGGATAGTGGCTTACTACGGCAACATGTATTCTAAAAACATGGGTATACTGGGCCAGTACGAGCCTAAAGTAATGCTTGAAAAATTAAAAGCCGAAGTTAAGAACTGGGAGGATGCTGATCCTGAAACACCTGTAAAACCCGCCCTGCATTATATTTGTGTAACTGCCCAGGCAGATGCAGGCCGTAATGGTTTGCATAATTTGCGGATGCCTTTTAGCCAGATAGATAAAGTAATTGAAATGGCTAAACCTATTGATGCTTTGGTGTTTTTAGATATTCAGGTTGGTTTTAGTACGGTAGAGAAAGAGCTTCCACTATTAGAAAAGTATTTGAAAATGCCTAACGTCCACTTTGGTATTGACCCGGAGTTTTCTATGAAGGAAGGTAGTGTACCGGGCAAGCGCATTGGTACATTTGATGCTAAAGACATTAACTTTGTGAGCGATTATCTAAACAACCTTTGCAAAAAGTATAACCTGCCGCCAAAAATATTTGTAGTGCACCGTTTTACGCGGTTAATGGTAACTAATTACAAGGACATAAAACTACGTAACAGCGTTCAGTTTGTGATGGATATGGATGGCTGGGGCGGCCCTGATCTTAAAAAAGGTACTTATAAATATTTTGTAGCAGGTGAACCGGTGCAGTTTACCGGGTTTAAATTATTCTACAAGAATGATATAAAGAATGCACCCAACCGTATGATGACACCTAAAGAAGTGCTGAACCTTAAACCGGCTCCAATATATATTCAGTATCAGTAAAGGTAAGCTGCTTCTTTTAACATAAAAAAAAAGCCCCAGTTTGGGGCTTCTAAATCATTCTAATCAATAGTTTGGAAGCCTATAATTTGTTAATCTCCTCCTGCTGTTTTAAAGCAGAAATATTGTTTTTATTGCTGTAGTCGGTAGTCTGGTTGGCAAAATCAGCCAGGATACTGACAATAGTATCCAGGTTATCTGTTACGCGCTGGTGCATATCCGGCAAATCTTTCTCCAGCCTTTTATCCCCCAGGTCAATATTGTCTACTTCTATCTTGGCTAATTTTTGAATTATAGCTTGCTGACTATTTTTTAAATCTTCTAATTCATGGACAATCTTCTCCATCAATTCAAATTTTCTTATTTTATCCATAGTATCCTTTGATTTGTATTATTCTATAACGCTAACTGTAGTGAATTGTTTAAAATTTGGAAATATCATTTATAACTAATAATTTAGTTATATGAAATTTATCGGTTATCAATTAGTCTTTTTGCTTTTATCCACAGTGGTTTTGGCGCAGCAAGTCAACAAGCCAGATGATGCCTTGTTGCTTGATTATTACCAGAATCAGCGCTTTACAGAAGCATCAGACTATTTGAAAAAAGTTTATACAGAACCGGTTTCCAATATAAAAGCCCTGGCGCAACTTGCTTATACCGCAAACATGGCGGGCCGCTTAGCTGAGGCTGAAGGTTACTATCAGCGTATTTATAATGCCGACTCTACCAATACAGCAGTATTATATAGTTTAGGCAGCCTTAACCTGCGTAGGGGGAATGCATTAAAGGCAGAGGATTTTTATAAAAGGATAATTGCCCGCGATACCACTAACTTTTTGGTGTATAAACAGCTGGCAGGAATTAGCAGCGATAAAAATGATATGACTGCCGTTGTGGTTTACTTGCAAAAGGCCAATAAATTAAACCCTGCCGAACCGGATGTAGCATCAGACCTAAGCGATTTGTACGTAAGTATGAAATTTAACGCAGAGGCGGAGAAAGTTCTAAATAAAGCCATAGCTGCCGACCCGGAAAACATCATTCTGCTAAACAGCCTTCTTAAATTGGTATATGCTGAAAAGAAATGGCCCGAAGCCGTTGAGGCAGGTCTTAAATTAGAAAAGAACGGAAATAATTCCGGACAGGTGCTCACCAAGCTTGGGGTTGCTTATTATAACCTTAAAAATTACGAATGCAGTGCAGCCACATTTGCTGATATAGCAGATATAGGACAAAACGAAACCAGTTATTATTATGCGGCATTGGCTTATAAAGCATTAAAGGATCACCGCACGGCTATTGATAAAATGTATAAAGCTATTGAAGAAGGCGTATCACCCAATGTTGCCTCTTATTACGGCGAGATTGCAGATAGTAACGAGAAATTGTCGAAATTTAAAATGGCTGCTTTAGCTTATAAAAAAAGCGTGCAGTTTGATGATCAAAACCCAATGATATATTACTCTATGGGCAGTTTATACGATACCGAGTTAAGGGATAAGAAAAACGCGGTTAAGTATTATAAAAAGTATTTATCATTAAAACCACCGGTTGCCAAGCAGCAAAACTTTATTAATTACTCCAAAAGCCGTATTGCCATGCTGAGCCGTTAACGGTGCATTAAGCGGGCTACGTATTTACCTATAATATCAAACTCCAGGTTTACTTGTGTGCCTATGCTCACATTGTGCAGGTTAGTATGCTCATAGGTGTAGGGAATAATAGCTACCGAAAAATAATTAGGACCGGAATTAACCACAGTTAAGCTGATGCCATTAACGCATATAGAGCCTTTTTCTACAGTTACATTACCTACCGCCGCATCATACTCAAAAGTGTATTCCCAACTGCCATCCAACTCAGTGAAGTTGGTACAGGTAGCGGTTTGGTCAACATGGCCCTGTACAATGTGCCCATCTAAACGGGCGTTCATTTGCATACAGCGTTCAAGGTTAACAGGTTCGCCAATCTTTAAATCGCTAATGCTGGTTTTATTCAGCGTTTCTTCAATTGCGGTAACTGTATGCGTTCCATCAGCCAGTGCTATCACCGTTAAACATACCCCATTATGTGCCACCGATTGATCTATCTTTAGCTCTTGCGCTATTGATGATGCCACAGTGATATGCAGATTGCCCTGCTCGTGGCGTAGGTTGGTCACTTTTCCTAAAGTTTCAATTATTCCTGTAAACATGCCTGAGTTTATGAACTGCGCAAAATTAAGATTTTTTGCGGGTACATTTTAGCAGGGATGAATAAGAGGAGATTAGTGTGAGAAATGGTGCGGAGATAACTACCATAGGTATTATTATCACCTGTTACTTAAAGCAACTCTTTAATTCCACTCTTTTATTGCGTAAGTCTTTACCACCTTCCATAATAGATTTTAGGTTGGCCAGGTAAAATGTCCAGCCTACTTGGCATTGTACAAATAAGTTTTTTTCCGGATCGCTTTCCTGCGGGATATTTTCCTGTACCAGTTCAATAATGGTTAAGTCATTACGCGTACTAAAGGAAACGCTTACAATACTATCATCTGTAAAAGTAAACTTTAAAAAATCCTGCCCGTTAGCTTCCAGTATTGTGCCTTTTTGCTGTACAGAGTTGTCATAACCATGCCAGTACCATGCATAGGTGTCATCCTTTGAAATTTGCTCGTCAGCTGCTCGTAAGCGCATAGGGATGGTATAAAAATTGGCTTTGCGTAAAAACCATTTTTCCAGGCCGCCAGGGGTAGCCCAGGCCATGTAAAGCGTACGTAAATTAACATGATAGTCACCACAAATCTTAAATTTACTCCACCGTATATCTTCCATGGCAATAGGTGTTTACTTGGTTTATTTATATAGTAAAACTAACTATTATTGTTTGTGTTTTGCTAATTTGCCATTAAATCATTTTTATGCTGAAGCAAAGCGCAGGGATACTTTTATACCGCATGACAGATGAGCAATTACAGGTTTTCCTGGTTCATCCTGGCGGCCCATTTTTCCGTAAAAAAGATGAAGGTGCATGGTCTATCCCTAAAGGGGAATATGTTGATGGTGAAGAACCGCTTGCGGCAGCTCAACGCGAATTTGAGGAAGAAACAGGTCAAACCATCAGAGGTAATTTTGTAAAGCTTCAACCCGTTAAACAAAAAAGCGGCAAAGTAGTACAAGCATGGGCGGTGGAAGGCGATATAGACCATAATGCCATTATAAGCAACCTTTTTGAAATAGAATGGCCACCTAAATCAGGCAAAAGAGTTAGTTTTCCGGAAATTGACCGGGCTGGCTGGTTTACTATAGACATCGCGAAGCAAAAGATAATACCCGGGCAAATGGGGTTGATAGAGGAATTGGAAAAATTGATTACTTAGAGGTTGAGGAAAGCCAACTGCGAACTAAAAACTGCAAACCGGAATAATGCCACATTATAAGCGTTATAGCGTTAATATTTAGGCATTATTGTATAAACAACAATTTGTAATTACTTTCATATACTAATGAATAATCGTTCCTTACTAAACTTACTGCTGCCGTTACTTTTAGTTACTACTATATCTAAGGCCCAGCAATTCGGGGGCAATCCACCGTCAATAAAGTGGAAACAGATAAACACAAATACAGCTAAGGTTATATATTCACAGGGGATGGATTCATCAGCCATGCGTATAGCTGATATTATACAGCGCATGAGCCCGTCCACTAAAGCCACCATCGGCTTTAAGCAAAAGCAAGTGAGCATTGTTTTGCAAAACCAAACCACTATTTCAAATGGTTATGTTGGTTTGGCGCCTTTCCGCAGTGAGTTTTATTTAACACCCGAGCAAAATAGTTTTGATCTTGGCAGTTTGCCCTGGGCGGTACAATTGGCTATTCATGAGTTTAGACATGTGCAGCAATACAATAACTTTAATGTGGGCTTATCACATGCCTTAAAAATAGCATTTGGCGAAGGCGGACAAGCACTAGGTAATGATTTGAGTGTTCCCAATTGGTTTTTTGAGGGCGATGCCGTTTATAATGAAACCCTTGTGAGTAAACAGGGCAGGGGGCGGCTGCCGTACTTTTTTAGCGGATACCGTGCGTTATGGTCTGCCGGGCGCAATTATAGCTGGATGAAGCTGCGTAATGGCTCTTACCGGGATTATGTTCCTAACCATTACCCTATGGGTTATATGATGGTGGCATATGGCCGCGAAAAATATGGCAACATGTTTTGGAAAAATGTTACTCATAATGCTGCATCATATAACGGATTGTTTTATCCGTTTCAGCAAGCGGTTAAAAAGTATTCAGGTAAAAGCTATAAGCAATTTAGGGGCGATGCTTTTAATCATTTTAAACAGCAGTTTAAAAATGATAAGCCTGATAGCACATTCAAGAAAAATCAGCACTTTATAGCAGATCAGGAATACCCGGCTTATGTGAACGACAGCACACTCATTTATCTTAAAACTACTTATTCTCATATTCCCCGGTTTGTTATTAAAACAGGCAGCAGGGAAAGAGCCATCAGTGTACAAAGTATTGCTACTGATAATTACTTCACCTATAATGATGGTAAAGTAGTTTACTCCGCCTATAGGCCAGATGTGCGCTGGGGTTACCGCAATTATAATGAACTGGTTGTGCTTGATATAAACACGGGTAAAGAACGCCGCATTACCCGGAAAACCAAGTATTTTTCGCCAGCATTTAGTCCGGATGGTAAAACGATAGCGGCTGTACAGGTTAATACATCAGGTAAAAGTGAATTACATTTGCTAAATGCCCAGAGCGGTAAACTTATTTCCGTTATCCCGAATAGCGACGAGCTATTTTATACATATCCAAAATTTTATGGTAACAGTAAGCTTGTATCTGCAGTACGAAACCAGGATGGTAAAATGTCATTGGAGTTAATTGATATTAAAACGGGGGATACAAAATACCTGCTACCTTTTAGTTACGAGCCGGTTGGATTCATATCCGTATTTAAAGACCTTATTTTCTTTAGCAAAACATCAGGTGTTGATGATAAGTTATTTGCGCTTTCAGTAAAAAACGGAAGTATAGTTGAACTCAATTCTTCTAATAGTGAGCTTATAGGAGCTTATCAGCCTGCTATTTACAATAATAAAATAGCATGGGTTGGGCTTACAGCTTTTGGCTTTAAAATTAAGGAGGATAATTTAGATGCGCTTTCTCCTGTGAAGTTGGATA
>JAQBNY010000174.1 GCA_028288315.1 Mucilaginibacter sp. | reverse complement strand
CAAACAACAAAGCTGCTTCTTAATTGAAGTGGCTTTTTTTATTACCTTAAATTGGCTCAAGTTGGAAATGCAGGTTGTGTAATCTTTGGGCTGCCGATGTAACGAAATAAATGACTTTGAAAATATTGATTCGCTAACAGCCCTTTTGCATAACAGATTATTTATAAATATATAACTGTAGTGTTCTTGTAGGGCTTAAAAATTAGCCTATTGAGTCTTTATAACGGATATTTGGGGAGATAACACCATTGCGCTAATCATGTAGCTTATGTTAAAAAAACTACTATTGTCAATAATTATCCTTGCTCCGGTTGTGGCTATTGGCCAAACAAGCAATAACACTGGTATACCCATTCCTATGAAGGATAATAAGGTGTGGTATGAAAAGTCTTATACCTTAACCAACACTAAAAAAGCAAACCTATACAGCAATGGGTTAAAGTGGTTTAAAGCCGCTTTTCCTTATCCAGGCAAAAATATTGAGTTAACAAACGAGCAAGCTGGTGAAATTAAAGGGACTGGTATTTTTAAGATTGTGATCAACAATACTGGTGCCTATTATTGGATAAGACTTAAGGTAACTATTGATGTAACAGATAGTGGCTACTCTGTTAAAGCGACTGATTTTTATGAGAAGCCAATAAAAAAAGGCATTTCTAACGAGTACTCTAAAATTGAGTACCGCTGGTGGGACTTCAGGCAGGGTAAGCCCTGGTCTGCGGAAGATCAGGGGTTGTTTATCGGACTGGATTCAACCGCTACATCCATGATGGCGTCGCTGCAAAAAGTAATGGCCAAATAAACTAAACTTATGAAGGTGAAATTACTGAAAATAGCTTTTTATCAGTTGCTATTAATCCTGTGTACAACTACTGCCTTTTCACAAACCCCAAGGTTTAAAGTACTGGGCTTGTACACTACCACTGTTGAGCCCGACCATGTAAGTTTTTCTAAAGATGCCATTCAATTTTTCACCCAATTGGCAGCAAAGGATAATTTTATTTTTGACACTACCACCCGGTGGGAAGACCTGAATGACGAAAAGCTAAAAGATTACCAGGTTGTGATGTGGATAAACGAGTTTCCGCACAACCAGCAGCAACGGAGTGCCTTTGAAAAATTCATGGCCAATGGGGGCGGATGGCTAGGTTTTCATGTCTCTGGGTATAATGATAAATATACCAACTGGCCCTGGTTTGTAGATTTTATGGGTGGAGCGGTATTTTATAATAACAACTGGCCGCCGCTACCGGCCAAACTAATTGTTGACGATAATAAACACCCAGTTACCAAACGTTTGCCCAAAAAATACACTTCAACAATTAATGAATGGTATGGCTGGAAACCTTCGCCGCGGCTTAATAAAAACATTAAAGTGCTAGTTACACTGGACCCGGCTAATTATCCTTTGGGCAAAAAAAATATTATTCCAGATGGGGACATCCCGGTAGTATGGACAAATACTCAATACAAAATGCTTTATATGAATATGGGTCATGGCGACCAGATATTTACGCTCGGGATTCAAAATAAGATGTTCGAAGATGCCATTTTATGGCTGGGACTAAAAGGTAAATGAGCTGAAGGGACATCAGTACTCACTAAAGTTTAATTCTTTAAAATTTTATTAAATAGTATGAAAAAATATTACTACGGCATTCCTCTCGTCTTATTTTTAGGGATAGGGCACATATTTGCACAAAGCAACACAGTAAATCATCCGCTTGATCCGCTTACTTCCGCAGAGATCAGAAAAGTGGTACAAATACTTAAGGACAGTAAGGCTACCACGGGGAAAGACATCTTTAATATAATCAATCTTAAAGAGCCTACTAAGAGAGAAGTGCTGGCTTATAAGCCTGGAGCACCCTTTAGTCGCGAAGCATTCACTAGTTTTTATGATTACAGCAAAAACGGAATTACCGAAGCTGTAATTGATTTAAATGCAGGTAAGGTAATATCGGCAAAAAATATCCCAAATGTAATAGGCATGGGCCTTGAGGCCGATTCTGTTGCCAATGCTATAGTGAAAAAAGATAAAGCCTGGGTGGCAGCTTTGAAAAAAAGAAACATTTCAATTGATTCGGTAACGCACAGAAGCGTATTTACCGGCGATATGGGTATTGGGCCTGTAGGCCACCGCGAGCAACTTGTTATTGCCAGGCGTAAAAAGAACAATATCGACATTGAGGGACTAATGGCTTATACCGATTTTACCACTGGTAAAATATTAAAGATAGTGGATGAAGTCAACAGCTTCAGTGGTATGGTTGACCTTAACTACTTTAACAAAGATTCGGTTAAAGAAGAGTTCGGTGTGTCTAACCCAATTATAATTACACAGCCCGGCGGCCATTCTTTTAAAGTGAATGGGCACGAGATAACATTCCAAAACTGGAAGATCCGTTACGGCGTTGATAACCGGGAAGGATTGGTGATCTACGATGTCCGTTTCATGGATAAAGGCAAAGAGCGTAAGATAATGTACCGTGGCTCGATGCCCGAAATGCTTGTTCCCTATGGTTCGCCCGATCTGTTCCAGGCTTCATATAACTTTTTTGATGCCGGTGAGTATAGGTTAGGACAGAGTACAGCACGATCATTAAGTCCCGGTGCCGATGCACCGGAGAATGCCGAATATATGCCTGCTATTATGCACCGCGAAAACGGAGAACCATTTCAGGTAGATAGGGCAGTGGCCATATTTGAAGAATTTGGTGGTACGCTGTGGCGACATGGCACGGTATCCCGCAGAGCAACCAACCTGGCTATTAAGTATTACACCATGATTGAAAATTACGACTATGGTTTTACATGGCGTTTTAAGGAGGACGGCACCATTGATGTAGATGTTGAGCTTACCGGTATTGTGGAAGTAAAAGGCGTTCATCGTACCACAGAAATGGACATGCCTGATAAAGATGATTTGTCTTACAATGGCCATTCTTTCGGAACCCTGGTGCATCCGCATGTAGAGGCAATCAATCACCAGCATTTCTTTGTTTTCCGGCTGGATATGGACATTGATGGCGCGCAGAGTAACAGTGTAATGGAAATGAACAGTAAGCTGGTTCCGTTAGGTAAGGATAATCCTTACGGCAACGCTTTTTATGTTGACCATACCCGTTTTAATGCGGAGAAAGAAGCCCAGCGTGATGTTAATTATGAAAGCGCCCGCAACTGGCACATTATGAACAATGGCGAAATGAATGATCTTGGCCAGCACATTGGGTACATGTTAATGCCGGGTCTGCAAGCAAAGGCGTTTGTTCCCGAAGAATCGTTGCTTCGTAAAAAAGCCGGCTTCCTTAACCACCAGATATGGGTTACCCAATACAATGAGGGAGAGGTTTATCCGGCAGGCAGGTATCCGGCCAGTAACAAAGTATATGATGGCTTACCAGAATGGACTGCCAAAAACCGGTCTATAGGTAACAATGATATAGTTGTGTGGTATGTGGCAGGTATTACGCACATTGTCCGTCCGGAAGAATGGCCTGTTATGCCTACCCACCACCTGGGCTTTTCGCTCATGCCTTTCGGGTTTTTCTCCAGTAATCCTACAATGGGTATTACAAACCCGGAGTTCATTAAGAAGCAATTTAAAGATATAGTTAAAAAACAACCGAATTCTGCTGATCCTGAAATTGAGCACCAGTAATAATCAGCAGTGATATAACAGAAATAAGCTGATCGGATTGTTGAGTAATTCCGGTCAGCTTGTTATATCGGTCAAGAAATCATAAAGGTTGATACTTGAAGGCAGTTGCAATTTTTTACGTAGCCGATAACGGCTAATTTCTATGCCTTTGAGGGAAATGTTAAGCAGTTGGGCAATTTCTTTAGAGGTTAGGTTTAGTCTTAAATAGGCGCATAGTTTCAGATCCGTAGAACTAAGTGTTGGGAATTTTTGCTTTAGTGTAGCCAGGAAATTGTTGTGTACCTGGTCAAAATAAATAGAAAACTGATCCCAATCATTATCGTTTTTTTCTGTATCGGTGAGCAGTTTAAAAATACTTCTGAAGTGGTAAGTAGCATCCGGAATGTTTAATTTTTTTATGAGGCTATTTAGTTCTTCCTTAATATCAAGTAGCAGGCGGCCCCGGTCTACAAGATACATGGTGACAGAAGCAAGCTCCTTGTTTTTGTAAAGCAATTCAGCCTCCAGGTTGTTGTTTTTAAGAGCGATGATTTCCTTTTCGTTGCGGTCAAGTTCAAGGCTATGCAAATAGCTTAATCTGCGCTGTTCCTCCTCATGTTTCTTTTGATGCAGATCAAATTGCTGTTGCAGTTTCTTAACAGCAAAGTAAATAATTAAAGCGATAACCATCACATAAAGCAGGTACGCCCAAGTGGTTTGGTACCATGCCGGCTCAACTGTGAAGCTGTAAGTAACCGGCGCTGAAGCATTGCCCAGGTTATTGCGTGTACGTACAGAAAATGCATATTTGCCATAAGACAGATTAGTGTAGTCTTTTTCTGTTTTTGATGACCAGGCTGACCAATCCCTGTCAAAACCAATTAGCTTATAACTGAATTCTTCATTGGTTTTTTGAGCAAACAGGATAGATGAGTATTCAAAATGAAACGAATTCCAATGATTGCTTAAGCTCACCGGCCTACTATTATCTTGCATTGGCACAATTTGATTATTTTTTGTGAAGTGTCCGCCAAATATTAAGCTATCCTTTTCGGCAATAGCCTTTACTGTTGTCAATAATACATTAAGCTTATTTTCTGATTTTACATACTGGCTGTAATTCAAATGGAATATACCGTTGTTTGCGCTGATAAAAACATTATCTGCGTTGTACGGGTAAATAAACTCAAATCCTTTTACGGTTTGTCCGGTTAACTCAGAAAAACGAATAATATTATAGGGGTTACCTGGTGCTGCTTTGCTAAAATCTATAACGCCAATATGTTGATTGCAAACAAACCAGATGTTCCCTGCCACATCTTCAGTTAAATATTGTACAGGTGTACTATTAAAAATTGACTTATAGAATGGTGATGGTATAAATTTATTTGTTGAGGCATTGTATTCATAAATTCCTTTCTCGGTTGCTGCTATAACTTTGTTTTTTATAAAGTAGGCCCTATTGTTTAATGTAGATGGCAAACCGTCGTAGTTTGTGTATTGTTTGTGTTTTATAATAGATTTGTGGTCAGCCGATAACTGCAACCTGTAAATTCCCCGATAGGGATGCGACGCCCATATTACATTATGATTGTCTATGGCTAAGTCTTTAAGTGATTCATAAATGCCATCAACCTTAACAACATCTTTAAAATTATCGGCGTTATTTTGTAGTAATTCCAAACCGGTATAAGTACCCGCAATAATATTAGGCGATGATGGTATGGGTTGGAAAAACCAGGTACCCTGTCCTGTATGTGTAATCTGTCTCGCCTGATTGCCATCCAGCACCATTGCGCCATCCTGATGGCCGATAAGCAGGTGATGATTAACTTCATTCAGGCTCCAAACACTGCCTTTAGTATTTTTCACCTCAGTAAACACGCCCTTACTCGTGCTAATGTCTTTTTGATTTAAATCTATAGGAACGCTGTAAAGCCCGTTTGATGTTCCTATAAACAGTTTTCCGTCAAATATGCGGATCGTATTACTTTTTAACTGATTCTTTGCGGATGAATAAATATGTTTGACAGAGGTATTGTAATTAATAAAGTCGATGCCATTTTCAAGGCCTACCCACAAGTTTTTTTCATTATCCTGTAGTAAACTAAGTATGCTGTTATTATGAAAGCCAAAATTGTTAGAGAAATGATCGATCAACTTACCTTGGCTATCAATTATAAATACGCCCCTGGCAGTAGTGCCTATGGCATAACGATCTGCATCTATCTTTTTAGCACAGTTAACCAGATCATTGTTTAAAGCGGCATCAATAGAGGTGGCCTTTTTGGTGAGCGTTGAACCATGCAGCAAAAAAAGACCGTTTTTTATTGTTGTTACCAGCAACGTATCGGCTTTATAATCCATTAGCCCTGTTACATGCAGTGCGGCATTAGGTAACCCGCCGTTGCAGTTTTGCCAATTTCCGTTTTTAAATACCTTAAGGCCCACATCCTTATCTTCCGCAAATAATTGCGAACCTGCCTTGGCTAGCAGGCGCCAGCCACCCGGAGCATCAAATGTTTTAATATGGTTATTTTTATATTCAAAAATACATTCGATAGTACGGAAGAATACTTCGTTGTTATACAATACAATACTCCAGATGTCTGCAAACTGCCTGGCTTTAGTTGGTAAAAGGAGTTTAATGGAATGGAACTTTAAGATACCTTTCTCATCAGGGAAAAAGTACCCGATTTCATCTTGCCCGCCAACAAATATTCGCCCTGACTGATCGATTGCTAATGATTTGATAGCGCTTTTGTTTGGTAGTGTATAAGTTTTCCAGTGTGTGCCATCAAAGGATAAAAGCCCTTCGTCGTTAGCAAAATAAACGATACCGCTCTTATCCTGATTTATGTCCCAGATTTCGTTACCGGCATTGTAATCAGACTGCGTATAACTCTTAATATGTGGGGTGCCGATAGGCGATTGTGCAAAAACGGAGCATACTAATAAACGACAAATGAAAAGCAATAAAATGTTTTTTTTCATGTAAGAGAATTGAAACAAGGCTTCATAAATTAAATAGCATTTATATAGCGTAACAAGTGTGTAATTTAATGAGTATTTACATAAAATTAACAAAAAATTGCCAATCTATCCGGCTTTTGACGCGAAAGCTTATATTATTCGTAATAATTATGATGTTATTTATTAACGGTCCAGAATATTGCGTTCCTTATAAGGTTTGTATAGGCAGTATCCTTAAATAATTCGGGAAAATGGCCCATAGCTATATAAATATTCCTTGATTTAACATGCTCGTTTGTCCATATAACGGGATGATCGCCCATTTTAACCTGTTTTTGCGGATCATATGTAGATTCATCAATACTTGCCAGTACATGCACATTAGGGCGCGGGCTTTTGTTGTATATATACCACTCATCTTTAGTTGTAAAGGATACAGGCATACCTTTCATAATCGGATGTTTTTGATCTTCAACTGAAAGAACTGCATTAGTGCCACCCGGAATGTAATTTTTAAACATGATGCAACCCATGAACGCGGAATACCATTTCCATAACGGATAATTATCAAACACACCTAACAAAGTTGGATGGTGAAAACCGATCCAACCTCCTTTGCCTTTCTCAATATATTCTTCAAAAGCTTCCCGAGCTTCTTTTTCCCATGGATATGGTGGATAATCTAACTGGATAAAAAGCTGGTATTGTTTTAGAAAGTGCTTGTTTATCAGCTTGGTCTCACTAATATAATCAATAGTAAAATTGCTATCGGCTGAAAGTTTGTTGAGCCATGTCTTTGCTGCAATATCAAACTGGGCGTGCCCCCCGCCAATCTCGGCTATGGCAATGGCTTTAAAACGGGGCCTGTTTGACATTTGCGCTTTTGCAGTTTTAATGCCATAAACACTTAGTAAACAGTAGAGCAATAGTTTATTGAGCTTTCTCATTAAAATTTATTTGTATCATAATTTTATTAGGTGTTGTATAAAAGGGATTATAGGTCAATTGGCCGTTACTACCTTATAATCTAATAACACAAGTGTAAAGTAAAATCTGGCAGAGGTATGTTTCAAATGCACATGGTAGAGGTGATGTAGTGGATTTTAATGACTGTGTATTATTTTGTTAATAATGAAATTATAAAACATATTTCTTTTCAAATTATACTTACTATTTATGAAATATTATTAATTATATAATATATTTCATAAGCCCCTACATCACCACTACTAATTCTGCAAAGCTTGTTTAAGGTTAATATTTCATTGTATGTTAGGCCTGATAACATATAAAATCATAACTAAAAACAACTTTTTTAATGAAAAAACTCTACATGTTAATTGCGTTACTACTGTGCTGTTGCTTATATGTATCAGCTCAGAATGTAACGTTGAATGGTATTGTGACAGATTCACAAAACCTGCCCTTGCCGGGCGTTACAGTAAAGGTAACAGGTACAAGCAAAGCTACTGTTACTGATTATGACGGTAAGTTTACGCTGGCGGCACCTGCAAACTCATCGCTGCTGTTTTCCTTTATCGGATATGTAAGCCAAACCATAAACATGGCAGGCAAAACAAACATTACCGTTTTACTTCAAAGCGATAAGATGCTGCTTGAAACCGTAACGGTAACTGCATTGGGCATTAC
>JAQBNY010000170.1 GCA_028288315.1 Mucilaginibacter sp. | reverse complement strand
ATGGATAGCCTCTATACGTTACCGTATACGCTTAATTGAATACAAAAAGAACGCGATTGATTAACATGAAGAAACTTGTTTTATTAACTGCTATGATACTATGTTTTTTCATGGTACAGGCACAACCGGGCCAGGATGTTGAAATGGCAGATGTAATGCGCAGCTCGGGCAAAATTTACGTAGTTATAGGCACCATAGTAATTGTTTTTGCCGGGTTAGCTATTTATCTGTTCAGTATTGATAGGCGGTTAAAAAAAATCGAAAAAGAAAAATAAATCAAAACCTCCACCTATGTTGTTTAAACATGGATTCAGGCTATTCATTTAATGTGTGTAATTAGCACACTAAATTTAAAAATTTGCATTATTGATAAAAAATATACCAAATTTGTGCACTTTTTTAAGGAATTAATTTTTTATCCAATTTAAATTATGAATATCAATAATCCAACTGTTGATCAAGAGACACACTTTTTTGGTGATGTATGTAAAAACTTTGATCATGCAGCACAGTTTACCCAGCATGATGCCGGTTTGTTAGACCAGATAAAATCATGTAACAGCGTTTACCGTTTCCGTTTCCCAATACGTAAGGGCAATGGTTTTGAAGTTATAGATGCATGGCGTGTAGAACACTCGCACCACCAGTCGCCAACTAAAGGCGGTATTCGTTACAGCGAAATGGTTAATGAGGATGAAGTAATGGCACTTGCCGCTTTAATGACCTACAAATGCGCTATTGTGAACGTTCCGTTTGGTGGCGCTAAAGGCGGTATCAAAATAAATCCTAAAAATTACACTGTTGGCGAGTTAGAAAATATTACCCGCCGTTATACAGTTGAGTTGATAAAGAAAAATTTTATAGGCCCTAGCATTGACGTGCCTGCACCGGATTACGGATCAGGCGAGCGTGAGATGAGCTGGATTGCTGATACTTATGCCACTATGAACCCGGGCCAGCTGGATGCCTTAGGTGCTGTTACAGGTAAACCTATTGCATTACACGGTATAGCCGGCAGACGCGAAGCTACAGGCAGGGGTGTTGCTATCGCTATCCGCGAATGTGTAAGCGTTGGCGAGGATATGCAAAAGATAGGATTAACTACGGGCTTATCCGGCAAAAAAATTATTGTACAGGGTTTAGGTAATGTGGGTTACTACTCTGCTAAATTCTTATCAGAATTTGGTGCTTTAATTGTTGGCCTTTGCGAGTATGAAGGCGCTATTTATAATGAGGACGGACTGGATGTTGAAGCTGTGTTTCAACACCGCAAAGTAACCGGCTCTATTTTAGGTTATGCGGGCGCTAAGCGAGAGTTTAAAAACACAATGGACGGACTTGAGCAGCCCTGCGATATATTAGTTCCGGCTGCTTTAGAAAACCAGATAACAATACAGAACATTGGCAGCATTCAAGCAAAAATTATTGCTGAAGGTGCAAACGGCCCAACCTCGCCCGAAGCTGAAGAGATATTTTCCAAAAATGGTGGTATGATCATTCCGGATATGTATGCTAATGCGGGTGGTGTAACCGTATCTTACTTTGAGTGGTTAAAAAACCTTTCGCATGTGGCATTTGGCCGTATTAACCGCAGATTTGAGGAAAACTCGAATTTGAATTTGGTAAACATGGTTGAAGGTATCACAGGCACCGCTTTAACGCCTATACAACGCTCAACCATCATTAAGGGAGCATCAGAACTGGAACTGGTAAACTCAGGTTTAGAGGATACCATGATCCGCTCATACCACGAGATAAGGGAAATATATAAAAAGAACCCTAAGGTTGAAACCTTGCGTAATGCAGCAATGGTAGGCGCTATCAATAAAATAGCCGTATCATATCAAAACCTTGGTATCTGGCCATGATTAAGTTGTAAATGTTGTAAGAGTTATAAAGGTTGGAATGCGAATTCCAACCTTTATATTTAACTTAAGTTACCCGTTAGCAATAAACGGCGCCTGTTTAATGTATTCGGCACTGTTTAATTGTTTAATCATAAATAATCCCAGATCTGTAGCGCTGATGTTGCTGCCGGGACAATCTTCTAAACTCACTGTAACCTCACCATTATCATCTGTTTGATTGATGAGAGGGAGGCGTATCATTGTCCAGTTTGCATTACTGGCTACCAGTAGTTCGTATTCCACTTGCCGGTCGGTAGTTGTTTCGGGATAGTTCTCATACATCCACTTTGTGCCAAATTGAGTTTGGGCACTCTTTTTATCAAACGGAGTATCTACATTTAAGCCTGCAGTGGTAATGTACCTGCTAATGTTGTGCGCAGCCATAGCTTTTAAGATATTCCTGGTAGCATCACTGAATATGGTACGCTCACCAACTGGCTGACTTAAGCAACTTAGCACAGCCCCACAGCCTTCAAGCAGGGAATGGATAGCACTGTAATCGCGGGCGTCGCCTTTTATAACTTCAATTAACGGGTTGTTAATCTGTAAAGTTTCGGGCTTGCGGTGAAGCAGCTTAATAAAAAAGTTTTGTAGTAGTAATTGTTTAACCAGGTACTTGCCTGATTTTCCTGTGCCGCCTATAACGGCAACTTTTATGTTTGGGTTCATTTGATCTCTTGATATAAAATATAAAATACTATTTAAGCCTCATGCCATCCTATATCAGATTACATAAGTTGTACATCAGCCCCTAATCGGCTTCGGTAGTAGTTTTAGATATTTAATAAAGAGATTTTAATAGGACTAAGATAGAAAAAGGTTTGGGACTTGCAAGATTTAGCGTTAGGGATAGAAGCGGATACCGGCTTGTGGCTAATGCCTGCGCAGTATGAGTATATAGCCCGCCCGTAGGGAACGCCCAGTTTAAAAGAACCAAGAAATAAGAATCAAGATATCAATAAGTAAAAAATAAGTTTTGATGTGTAAACCGACAGTCATTTTGTAGCTTGATTCTTAATTTTTGGTCCAAAACAGCTATTGATAATAATTCTAAATAGTATATATCCCTTGTAATAAATTTTATTAGCTTAGCGTTTTGTATTT
>JAQBNY010000167.1 GCA_028288315.1 Mucilaginibacter sp. | reverse complement strand
CAGCTTGTCATCTGCCCCGTTGGGAATATAAGGGATCAGGTTAATAACTCCCGCCAGGGCATCCGAGCCATAAGTTAAACTGGCCGGACCTTTTATCACCTCGGCACGGGCAATTCCATACTGGTCTATCTCAATGCCATGCTCATCGCCCCATTGCTGCCCTTCCTGGCGGATGCCGTCGTACAATGTTAAAACCCTGTTATATCCTAATCCCCGAATGAATGGCTTAGAAATATTTGGTCCGGTGGTAACCGCGGTAACACCGGGGATGCCTTTTATTATGGCATCAATAATGTTATTGTTAACATTTTGATCTATTTCTTTTTTGGTAAGCACTACAATAGGTACCGGATTACTGCGCAGTTCTGTAGCACGCGATACACCGGTTACTATTACTTCGCTTAATCTTGAACTGCTTTGCTTTAGTTCTATATTGATGGTTGCCGGCACAGATCCGTTTATGATTACTTTAATCCTATCACTCCGGTGGCCCACGCTTGAATATACTACAAGGTATTCGCCGGGTGTAATGTTTTTAATTTCATACATACCTTGCTGGTTGGTAACGGTGCCGTGTTTAGTGCCATTTAGTAAAACCGTAGCATAGGGCAATGGAAAGTTATTGACTGTTACCTTTCCGTTTATTGAGCTTTTTTGAGCAGTAACCGTCAGTGTAATAAGTATTAGTATGGATGAAAGCAATAGGCGCATGTGCTTTTTGTTCGTGTAGACATGTTAATTTAATTTGTTTAAATTAATAAATAAAATTAGTCAAGACTAATTTTATTTATAACTATTCTTTTTTCTTTATGTTTGTATAAGCCAATAAATTATATGCATACTTTATCAGAAGAGAACTACCTGAAATGTATTTACTGCCTTTGGCAGGATAAAGGGCAAAAGATAACGCCAACGGCCATTGCGGAATCTTTGGGAAATAACCCGGCATCGGTGGTAGATATGATACGTAAGCTTACCGATAAGCAACTGATAAATTACGATAAAAAGAAAGGTGTGGAACTAACCGCTCAAGGGCAAAAAGATGCTACACTGATTGTGCGCCGCCATCGCCTGTGGGAAGTTTTTCTGTTAGAGAAATTGGACTACGACTGGGATGAGATACACGATATTGCCGAAGAGCTGGAGCATATTAAAGACGCCTCGTTGGCAGACAGGCTGGATAAATTCCTCGGCTTTCCTGAATATGATCCGCATGGCGACCCTATTCCAAAAGCTAATGGCAAAATGGCCAAGCGTTATTCAACCACACTGGCAGATCTTAAAACAGGCGGATATTGTCGTGTTGCCGCTGTAAAGGATACCACCAGCTCCTTTCTGCAATATCTGCAAAAGCTGGATATCAGCATTGGCACAAAAATTCAACTAATAGAGAAGATCCCTTTTGATAACTCGCTGGTTATAAGCATTGGCGGTAACGGACGTACCACTGTTTCACAAAAATTTGGAGAGAGCGTGTTGATTGATATATAAGGAGGATGTGCAATTGTGAAGATATGCAAATGTGCAGATGAAGCCCATGCGTCAATCTCCATATTCTACAAATAATAAAACTATCTTTTCTTTAAAAAGGCCGTTTTAAGCACAATGCTCATGCCATCAATTTTGCAATCAACTTCTTCGTCATCATCCGTTTAGGCGGATTTTTTTTACCAGTATGCCTTGCTTAAGGGTAACGCCGCCGCCTTTTACTTTAAGGCTTTTGATAAGGGTTACCGAGTCGCCATCATTAAGGATATTGCCGTTGCTGTCTTTTACGTTTGATTCTGCCATCTGATAATTTATAATTGCCAAAATTAAACAGATAAATTGACTACAGTTTATTTATTTCCTTTTTAAAACTTTTCGATGGTATTAAGCCCATCTGTTTTTTGTTCCGCTCTGTTCCGCTTTTAGCGGAACGGAACACTGGAAAAAAATCATATAAACCATACGATTAATGGTTCCTGCTGTATTCTAAATATGTATATAAACAAGAAAACCCTGCATAGCAGGGCTTTCTTGTTTACTATGAAGATTTGCCTATTTCTTTTCAGGCAGCAATATCAGTTTAATGAAATTACTGTTGCTGTTTAAATATTTGTTAGCAGCATCCTTAGTGCTTTGCACGGTTATCTGCTCCAGGTTTTTAACATGGGATAATATGTCATCAGGATTTTGTCCGTTTTGTGCCGTTCCGGCCAGATAGCCTGCCCAAAATACATTTTCTTTTAATTGCGATTGCGTTGAACGCGCTTCTTCGGCAACAAACTTTTCAATATCTGCAGGCAAGGCACCATTTTGTTTTAGCTTGGTAATCTCTTCAAGCGTTGCTACTATCAGCTTATCAACATTTGCTTCGCCACAGCTAAAGTAAATAGTTATGGTATACCTGCTATTTGGTATCTTCACATAACTTGCTCTTACACCTGGTGCGTAACTGCCGCTTTCCTGCTCGCGTAAGCGCTCGGTAAGCTTAATGTTCAGTATCTCTTCCAATGCATCTATTTGTATATTATTAGCATCGTTAAAATCATAAGTGCCACTAAATACTAATTGCACAGTGGCTTTATCAGCCATGCCCTTATTTACTATTTTGGTTACTTGCCCGGGTGTTGGGTATATATGCAGGTCTTTAAAGGCTTCTTTTTTATTTGTTGATGGTAAGCTGCCCAGGTAAGTTTCCAGGTATGGTTTTACTTCTTCGGGTTCAAAATTGCCTACCAGTGTAAACGTAAACCCGCTGGCATCGGCAAACCTGTCTTTATAAAAGTTATAAGCTTTATCTAAGCTGGCCGAGTTTAATCTTGCCTGTGTGGTAACCATTGACCGAAAGTTATTATTACCTAAAACAGCGGCAACAGTATCCTGGAACACACTACCCGGATCAAGCCCGCGGTTAGCTAAAATGGATTTGGTTTGATTAATGTTACCCTGCCATATATCGTTATCCTTACGTGGCTGTGTAAAGTACAGGTATATTAACTGCATAGCAGTTTCAAAATCGCGCGGAGTTGAATTTGCTGTAATGCCCTGCGAGATGTCACTGATGTAGGGTGAAACATGCAAGTTTTTACCGGCAAGCATTTTATCTAACTGGCCCTGATTAAAATCGGCAACGCCACTACTGCCAATAATAGCGGCTGCAAGGTTAGCTGATGTAAAATCAACATCGCTGGCTAATGATGTACCGCCAAAGCTGTTGCCATTTATTAGTATCTGGTCGTTTTTATATTTTGTAGGTTTTAATATTACTTTAAGGCCGTTACCCAAAACATAGGTTGTTGTACCAATAGCACTATCCCGTAATTCGCTCACTACTTTTGTGCCTTCGGGAGCTTTTTCCATTAGTGGCCTGCTGGTTACGTTATCAACATAAGCGGTAACATTTTTCCCTGCAGTGTTCACCCAGTCTAAAACGGTTTTTTCGGCAGGCAATTTGTCTTTGTCTTTTTCGGGCGCTTCAACAATTACCACGCGGTTTTGATCGGTAATGAATTTAGCCGCCATAGCATTCATTTGCGGAAGCGTTATTTCACTGATGTTGCTTGCATAAAAAGCATATTCATAAAGAATGCCTGGTATGGCTTCCCCTGTTAAAAAGTTTTGCTGGTATTCTCTTACAAAATTATTGGAGTTTGTTTTATCTCTCTCATTATAAGCGTTTTGTATCTGGGCCAATGCGGCTTGTTTTGCACGCTCCAACTCAGTTAAGGTAAACCCGAATTTACGGGCACGCTCAGTTTCTGCAACCATTGTTTTTACGGCGTTTTCCAGATCACCGGGTTTGCCTACCACTATTGATGAGAATGCATCCTGTTTTCCTAATAACGGGCCGTAGCTGGCCTTACCATATAAAAAAGGAGGCTCGGGTTTTTGCTGTAGCTCGTTCAGTCTTTCGCTAAGCATGTAGTTAAACAAATTAACGCGGACACTTTGCATATAGCTGGTAACTGATGTAACAACGACTTGCGGGTGCTTAACCACAATTTGCGCAAGTGTGTAAGGAAACTCTTTATCAGTAACAATTTTCACAACGGTACCAGGCGTTGGCGGCACGGTATATTGTGGGCGTGGTTTTTCTCCAACAGGGTTTTTTAAACCGGCGAAGTTGGTTTTTATCAATTCCTCAACCTCTTTTACGTCAAAATCGCCTACGGCAATTACAGCCTGCATATCGGGGCGGTACCAATCATGATAAAATGTTTTTATAGTATTGGCATCAAATGTTTTAATGATGTTGTCTTTGCCAATAGGCAAACGTGATGCATACCTGGAGTTATTTAATAAAACAGGTAAAGTTTGCAGGCTCAGGCGTTCCTGGGCATTACGTCCGCGCAGGCGTTCCTCTTCTAAAACCACCCCCCGTTCTTTGTCAATCTCGGCCGGGTCAAAAGTTACAAAGCCTGCCCAGTTGGCCAGTATATTAAATCCTTTTTTGAAAACCGCTACGCTATCTGTTGGTAAGGGAAGCTGGTATACAGTTTCATCAAAGGAAGTATAAGCGTTCAAGTCCGCACCAAAGCGGATGCCCGATTTTTGCAGATAGTTCACAAGATCATTCTTAGGAAAATCACGTGTACCATTAAAAGCCATATGCTCGGTAAAATGTGCAAGGCCCAGCTGTGCATCTGTTTCAAGTATTGAGCCGGCTTTGTTAACCAGGTATAATTCTGCACGATTTTTTGGCTGCTCGTTATGACGGATGTAGTATTTTAACCCATTGGGCAGTTTGCCAATGAGCACATCCTTGTCAACCGGTAATACATTGCCTTGTAATTGTGTGGCAGCGGCAGTAGGCTTTTGTTTGGGTGATGGTGTTGGCTTTCTTTTAACTTGCGCAAATACACTGCTTAATGCAAGTATTAGTGCTATTGCGGTTACAGAAAAACTCCTGTTAAAGTTCATATGATTAATTAAGGGATTATAGTACTAAAGTGCTAAACGAATTTCTTAGTTGCAAATTATTTCTTTTATGTCATTGCGAGGAGGAACTACGAAGCAATCCCGTCGTATTGCAATAAGATTGCCACGCTATCGCTCGCAATGACATGGTGGTTATTTATTAATAATGATATCTGACAAAGGCTTCCATGGCAGCGTATTCGGCCATTCCCAGCTTGTCATAGTTTTGTGCTGTTTCGCGGTTGCGGTCCTCGGCACGTACCCAAAACTCCCTGGCGTCGTCACCC